>NZ_JAMQUU010000070.1:0-250 GCF_025594975.1 Turicibacter sp. T129
GCCGGACTTGGGTATTCCTCCGTATCATGATGCAAACTAACTGGTGGACCCTGTAGGACTCGAACCTACGACCGATCGGTTATGAGCCGATAGCTCTAACCAACTGAGCTAAGGGTCCGGGTCTTTCATGGTAGCGGAGGAGGGACTCGAACCCCCAACCTCACGGGTATGAACCGTACGCTCTAGCCAGTTGAGCTACTCCGCCATTTATTGTTATTTGCTAATATTCAATTGGTGGAGACTAGGGGGA
>NZ_JAMQUU010000071.1:0-393 GCF_025594975.1 Turicibacter sp. T129
CGAACCCCCGCGACGCTTTCACGCCCTGTCGGTTTTCAAGACCGATCCCTTCAGCCGGACTTGGGTATTCCTCCATTTTATCCATATTCTTTTTGGTAGCGGAGGAGGGACTCGAACCCCCAACCTCACGGGTATGAACCGTACGCTCTAGCCAGTTGAGCTACTCCGCCTTTTGTTATTTGTTTTTAATGGTCGGGAAGACAGGATTCGAACCTGCGACCCCCTGGTCCCAAACCAGGTGCTCTACCAAGCTGAGCCACTTCCCGAACTTTTATGGCGCGCCCAAGAGGAGTCGAACCCCTAACCTTTTGATCCGTAGTCAAACGCTCTATCCAATTGAGCTATGGGCGCTATTTAGTTGGTGCCTAGGGCCGGAATCGAACCGGCACGGGT
>NZ_JAMQUU010000072.1:0-403 GCF_025594975.1 Turicibacter sp. T129
AAGAGGGATTCTAACCCCCGCGACGCTCTCACGCCCTGTCGGATTGCAAGACCGATCCCTTCAGCCGGACTTGGGTATTCCTCCATTTTATCCATATTCTCTTTGGTAGCGGAGGAGGGACTCGAACCCCCAACCTCACGGGTATGAACCGTACGCTCTAGCCAGTTGAGCTACTCCGCCATTTATTGTTATTTACTAATATTTAATTGGTGGAGACTAGGGGGATCGAACCCCTGACCTCCTGCGTGCAAGGCAGGCGCTCTCCCAGCTGAGCTAAGTCCCCATGGGTATTTACTTAATGGTCGGGAAGACAGGATTCGAACCTGCGACCCCCTGGTCCCAAACAAGGTGCTCTACCAAGCTGAGCCACTTCCCGAGTTTTATGGCGCCCCAACTAGGACTC
>NZ_JAMQUU010000073.1:0-20634 GCF_025594975.1 Turicibacter sp. T129
CATATCAATGAAAGACCTTCAGAAGTGATCCAAAGACTCTGCGAAAAAAATGTGAAAAACTTATCTGTTTCTATATATATTTCTCATAATAAGGTCAATGATCTTAGCCCACTTGAACACTTTAAAGAGCTTGATTTGTTTGATTATTCTTTTAATCAGATCTCTGATATTAGTAGTGTCAATAATCTAGAGGAAATCCGCTATGGAGATATAAATAGCCAGGCCATCTATCTTCCGTCACAAACTATAAAAAAAGGTGAATCTGTTGTCGTTACTAATCCAATAAAAGCTGAAGATGGAGTTGTTAGAGATATTGTTGTTAATGGTGGAAAATACGATGAATCAACGAATCAAATTATATGGGAAAACATCACAACTAACCAAACCTTATCTTATCAATTTACGAAGACTATTGATTACCCGAAATATGGTGGAATGATTGAGTTTTCAGGAACTGTCTTTGTTGATGTAGTCATTCTAGGAGAACCACCGATTCTGAGTGGAGTTGACGACTTAACTATTCCTTTTGGTGAAGAATTTAATCCTTTACAAGGTGTTCAAGGTTATGATGCTGAAGATGGTGATATTACCGATCAAATTATTGTTGAAGGCAAAGTTGATATTTTCACACCTGGAACATATGAACTCGTTTATCAGGTCACAGATTCGGAAAATCAAACGACGACAGCAACACGTATAATTACGGTTGAATTGCCGGCGTCTAGCATTAATCAAATACCAACTATAGAAGTAAAGGATCGAATTGTTAAAAAAGGAACAAACTTTGATCCGCTTGAAGGTGTTCAAGCTTATGATGTAGAAGATGGAGACATTACGAATCAAATTAAAGTCATTCATAATAATGTGAATACCAATCATGTAGGCACGTATCAAGTCATATATGAAGTGGTGGATAGTCAGGGAGCTAAGGCTACACGCTTGATTACTGTTCAAGTACGCGATATTCCGCAAACTGGGCTGTCACTGTTTAATTAAAAGGACCTCAAATGAGGTCCTGTTTTTGTAGGATATCTTCTATATATTCTCAATCTTCCTTGAACTGTGTTTAACGATATTATAATTTTTTTCTCATAGTCTAGCGAAATGAAGCGATGTGCCACCCCCGTACTAGAAAACTATATAATTATAACAGACTCAATGTCTTCAACTTTCATTTTTCTAATCAAATTAATTCTCTTTTTTAAACCAATACTCAATCTGTAATTTCATTGATTCTTGATGTTCTTCAAATTGTTTAAATCGATGTGCATTTGCACCAGAAGGATGAGGGAACCCTTTTAATATTTGATGCTCATTAATCAAGTTTTTATTTGATAAATAAAGAAGTACTTCTTCAACACCTTTACCAAGTGGGATAATCAAGACATCATCTAATTTAGATAACTCATCCACAAAGTGATCTGTGATATAACGAAGAAGTATAGGCGTTTTTAATAACTTTGGGGTATGCCCTGTATAATTCTTCCCTTTTACAAAGACAGGGTAGGGGATAAGTGAAACGGTATGTAATAAGTCATCATGTTCATTGAATAACTCATTGGCATCTTTTAACCCTAGGTAGTCGTTTAAATTTAATCGATTCAATAAAGCTAATAGATTTTGACGTAAACTTCCACTAAAACGTCCCGCTACCTTACAATGATATTTTATTTCATCTAGTGAAAGGCCTTCTTCAATCCTTATACGAGCTTCTGCTATTGCCGTACTCATTTGCTCAAAGCCAGGTGTAATCCCAACAATGAAAATCTTTGCTTTTGGATTTAAATACTCATTATGGGGAGCATAATAAATTTCAATATCACCATACTTTTCAACCAAAAGTTCAGGAATTAATAATTCATCTTTTGTGTACTTCTTTTTTAGGGGGAGTTGTTTAATCACTTCAATATAATCTTCTAGATGTTGTTTCATTAGTTTAACCTCACATTTTTCGAAATCCTTACTCATATACTTGGGATGGGGAGGGAGTTTCATGTTTAAATTCATTTGGAGAATTCTAATACTTATCAGCACTTCTTATGGTATTTATGGGGGTGTTTATATGGCGGCTGATTAACCAAACTTAGGCTTCTTATTATACTACACCACACAAAGTAACCTTTGGTGCTGTCTCTTCTTTTTATATTTAATGATGACAAATAGAAAAAGACCATGGATAAAAGGTGGGATTACGGCAGCGATTATCGTTACTTTTATATTATACCAATTCATCATCCTTCCTTACTGTTTAAAATATGGCTCAATGCATCAGTTATTTTCTTCAACAGATATTGCTGTTCATTACCTCTCTCCATTTCTTGTAGTGATGGACATGATTTTATTTGATAAGAATCAAGATTACTCTTGGTATATACCATTTCAGTGGTTATTAATTCCCATCATCTATTTCTTTTATATTGTTGGTCGTACATTCTTTCACCGACCTGTTCCAGAACCCGAGCATCCTTATCTTTATTTCTTTTTAGATATTACCGATATTGGGATTCAAAATTTTATCCACAACATTATTGGGATTACGCTCATCTTCTTAGTAGCAGGATACTTCGTTTTAATAATAAATCAAATAAAAGCTCACCTTCATTAAGGTGAGCTTTTATTTTTCAGTCTATCATTTCGCGTTTAAATAGTTACAAATGTCCATTATTCCGATTATTCAAATGCATTGACACTAAAGTTAAAAATGTTCCTTTCATTTTCTCACTCCTTTATGGGGATTTATAACACAAGTTTGAGAGAGGAAGAGAGTAAAAACACGATGGTTGATTTGTGGGCTCCCTATGCTATAATATCTTTAACCTATCTGTGAATAGGGCAATTATATAATAGAGGTGGATAAGATGTTAAAGAAGTTAGCTTCAGACGCATTAGGATTAAGTGATATTGGGAGAATTATTAGTCCGAGTGACTATGATAAAGTCGATGCTGATGATTTTATTATGCATGAGGATGAAGAGAAAATCTTTTTCTTAATTAAATCACGAACAGATGAGTACTGCTTTACCAACTTGGCTTTAATTCATGTTGATGGAACATCAGCAGTTAGTAAAAAACGTTTAGTGAAACGATATGATTACTATAAAAATGATATTAAACATGTCATGATTGAAACGGCTGGAACTGTCGATTTAGACTGTGAGTTAAAGTTTACGATGGGGAACGTTGACTTTTCAATTGATGTCAATCGTAATCAGCTAGAACAATTAAAAGATATTTATAAGGCATTAATTAAAATTGCTCATATCGTAGAAGAAAATAATATTTTACTAGAGAAATCTCAACAAACACTAAACTTAGCTGCACAAGCTTGTGGCTCACAACGATTTGAAACAGGAGATCTATCTCAAGTCTTCGCGAATGTTAATGAATATTCATTTAACTGGATTTATAAAGCACGTGAAACATATATTCAAAAAGATTTTACAGATGTTTTTAAAAATTATATTAATAACTAAAAAAAGAGAGCCTTGAGCTCTCTTTTTCTATTCAATATCAATTTTTAAATCACCATTATAATATTCAAAATCACGTTGACTGATTTCACGAATTACTTTACATGGATTTCCTACGGCAACAACATTAGCAGGGATATCTTTTGTTACAATACTTCCTGCACCAATCACCGTATTATCCCCAATCGTTACACCAGGAAGAACGACAGCACCTGCACCAATCCATACATTATTTCCAATCGTAATCGGAGAATTGAATTGAGCTTGTTTTCTTCGAAGTTCAGGGTGGATAGGGTGAGCAGCTGTTGCTAAGGTAACATTAGGTCCGAACATAACATTGTTTCCAACATAAATATGTGTATCGTCTACAAGGGTTAAATTGAAGTTAGCATAAACCCCATTTCCAAAGTGAACGTGATGTCCTCCCCAATTTGCATGAAGTGGAGGTTCAATATAGCATCCTTCTCCCACTTCAGCGAACATTTCTTTTAATAACTCTGTTCGTTTTTGAAGTTCGGTTGGACGTGTTTGGTTGAAGTCGTATAGACAATCTAAACATTTCTCTTGCTTTGCCATGAGTTCTTCATTATTGCAATAATATAATTTTTGATGATGCATACGCTCTAATGTTTCTTTGAAGTTCATATCTATTCCCCCTTTTTGATAATGCTTTCAGATGTTATCTTATCATGGGGATAATAGGAAATTCAATGTGGGAAACTTTATTAATTAGATGTATAATACTTTTTTAATTTTTCTAAATCTTTAGTATCGATCCATTCTTCAGAATATCCACAGTCACTACAAACATATCGATTAACAAGAATGGCACTAAAAATAGTCATTCCAATCATAATATTATTTCCGCTACCATAAGCGCCTGCTTTTCCAGGTATTTTTATAATTTCTGTACCTCCACATTTAGGGCAGGAGACATTATTTTTCATCTAATCACCTTCTTTACCTCATGGCCTTTTCCGGATAACTCACGCACGACCTCAATAGTTGGATTGGTATGACCATAAGCCGGAATACTGAAAAAGACAATCTTACTCATTGAAATCACCTATTATCATGAGCGACTTAACTTCTTCATATAATGAGTGATATTAGCATTATGATCGATAATAGGGTCAATCAGTGATTTCTTACAAGTCATGATTGTTGTAATGCCAGGCCCATGACCCATTTTTACACAATCACTATGTACAACAACTCCAATACTAACAGCACCTTTTAAATAGCCGCGTCCATAAGTATTATCACAATCTTGAAGTAAGACAAAGTCACCGAACTTTAATTTATCAAGATGAAGCCGTTTAATTTCATCCACATCAGCTGTCATGATATCGTAGTCGCCTGTATATGAACTAGCAGCACCGATGCCTGATCCCATTAAATAGGGTGGAACGATAGCAACAACAGGTACATGAATTTTACCATCGCACTCTGCAATTTCGAGTTGTTCAAATAAATCGGGATCGATATTCATAACTTTGATGTCTAGATAATCAAGTAATTGTAAACCTTGTCCATAGGCTTGAATTATGATTTTATCATCGATACATAAGTCTTCTAAAATACATTCATCAAAATGAATCATCGTATGCTCGATTCCACCATGAGTACCAGTGACATAACCTAGTTTACCTTTTACATCGCCACTAATAATTTTTGCTTTATTCCCAATACATGCAAATGTCGTTAATGCAGTATTTTCATTTTTATCTTCATTCCGGATAGAGACACCAGGCTCAACATGATCACCAGCCCATCCAAAAGCAGGATCCCCAATGTGAACATTATAAGAAATCCCCCCAGTAGCCGGTAAAACCATTGGAATTCCTTCATGAGTAATTCGATATCCCCCTCCAGTTGGATGATGAACCTTTCCCTGGACTGACCATTTTACGACACGATCACGATTTGTTCTTAGCATTTATAACACCTTCCTTTTGATAAAGCATATTGTTTATTCTAAAAAGATAGACGTTATTTTTATCGAAAATACCGATTAACGCTCACTGTCCTTTTCTCGACCGTTAAAGTGAAAAGGATAAAATTAGTCTTCTATATGATGGAGAAATAACTTTGAAAATCTAAATTTTTATTTTGATTATCAAAAAAATATTCACTTTTTCTAAAAAGTTATGTTATAATCCTTCACATAGTTTTATAAATAGTTAAATGTAATATGTTATGTAGTTTTAAATACTAAATGATTATAGGTGGTGAGTTAAATGGATATTAAACCATTGAAAATCGGAAAATTTACACTTGAGCTTCCAATTATCCAAGGTGGAATGGGGATTGGAATTTCGCGTTCAAACTTAGCAGCAGCTGTTTCAAATAGTGGAGGACTTGGAGTTTTATCAGGTGCACAAATTGGTCATGATGAACCAGATTTTGAAACGAATACATTACAAGCGAATTTAAGAGCGATTAAAAAACATATCCAAAAAGCAAAAGCAGTAGCAAAGGGAAAGATGATAGGAATTAACCTCATGGTGGCGATGGAACATTATGAAGAGCATGTTGAAGCAGCCGTTGAGGCAGGAGTAGATATTATTATTTCTGGTGCCGGTTTACCTTTAACATTACCCGCTCACTTAAAAGGAAGTCAAACGATGTTTGCACCTATCGTTTCAAGCGGTCGTGCAGCAAAAGCTTTACTCAAAAATTATGATCGTAAATATCAGGTAGCTCCTGACATGATCGTTATTGAAGGTCCAAAAGCTGGTGGACATTTAGGATTTAAAGCTGAAGATATTGAGAATGATACGATTGATTTAGATCAAATTGTCAGAGATGTCATTGAAGTTTCAGTGCCATATGCTGAAAAATACAATAAGGAAATTCCAATAATCGTTGCCGGCGGTGTCTTTGATGGGGCAGATATTGCTCATTACTTAGAATTAGGAGCCTCTGGTGTTCAAATGGCTACTCGATTTATTGCAACTGAGGAGTGTGATGCTCATCCAAATTTCAAACAAGCTATTATCGATGCAAAAGAAGAAGATATCATTTTAGTTAAGAGCCCAGTTGGGATGCCAGGACGTGCGATTCGTAATCCTTTTAGCGCTAAATATGGGATTCAACGTGAGAAAATCAAAAAATGTTATAACTGCGTTAAACCATGTAATCCAGCAACTACAGTTTATTGTATTAGTAAAGCTTTACTTCATGCGGTTCGAGGTGAAGTGGATGATGCCCTATTATTCTGTGGGGCGAATGCTTACCGAGTCAATGAATTAACAACAGTAGATGAATTAATGCAAACTTTAAAAAATGAAATCTTAGCTATCTAGATAAAAATTTCAAATGAATATTATGGAAATCATTGACAGAGTTTAATCTGTCCTTTATATTAAATATTATATTTGAAAATCAAACTATTTGAAAAATAAAGTATTTGAATTTAAAACTAATGGAGGAATTGAGATGAACCCGACAACTAATCCATCTACTAAAGATAAAAAGAAACCTGATTATATGGATCAAGTGTTACAACTCATGGATCGCTTCTCGGATAGTGATATGACCCAACTTCAAGTCGAAGTAGAAGGGTTTAAAATTTCACTTCAACGTGAAGTAAAAGAAATTATTCAAACAGTGACTCAGACGCAACCTAAAGTAGCGGAAGTTGTACCAGTGACTCAAACCCAAATTGTGGCTGTGAATAATGAAACAATTGAAGTGAGTTCCTCTACGGGTGGAAAGGAAGTAAAAGCACCATTAGTTGGAACGTTTTATAGTTCAAATGAACCTGGTGGAAAACCTTTTGTATCGGTAGGGGACACTGTTAAGAAGGGGCAACCACTCTGTATTATTGAAGCCATGAAGGTGATGAATGAAATTGAATCGCCATATGATGGTGTGATTAAAGAAATTAAAGTACAAAATGAAGAAGCAGTTGGCTTTGATCAAATTTTAATGGTTATTGAATAGTATATGAAGTTCGTAAAAAGGTGAGGTGTCAATATGCTACACAAGATATTAATTGCTAATCGTGGCGAAATTGCAGTCCGAATTATCCGTGCATGTAAAGAAATGGGGATCGAAACTGTTGCAATTTATTCAACAGCAGATGATAGAGGGCTACATGTGGACTTAGCTGATGAGGCGATCTGTGTGGGACCAACCAAAATTCAAGATAGCTACTTAAATATGAATAATATTTTGAGTGCATCAGTAGCCACTGGATGTGATGCCATTCATCCTGGCTTTGGTTTCTTATCTGAAAATAGTACTTTTGCTGCATTAACAGAAGAGTTAGGATTAAAATTTATCGGACCAAAAGGTTCAGTCATTGATAATATGGGAAATAAATCAAAGGCTCGTGAAATGATGATTGAAGCCGGTGTTCCTGTTGTACCAGGTTCGGATGGATTAATTGAAACAGTTGAGCAAGGAAAAGAGATTGCTCTTCAAATTGGTTATCCAGTTTTAGTTAAAGCATCAGCTGGTGGAGGGGGACGCGGAATGCGTATTATCCACAATGAAGGTGAATTTGAAGACTTATTTCAAACGGCAAAGTTAGAAGCAAAAATGGCATTTGGGGATGATTCAATGTACATGGAAAAATTCGTTGAAAATCCACGCCACATTGAATTTCAAATTTTAGCTGATCACTTTGGAAATGTTGTTCACTTATACGATCGCGATTGTTCAGTTCAACGTCGTAATCAAAAAGTCATTGAAGAAGCACCCTCTCCTGTTTTAGATGATGAAACACGTAGGAAAATGGGAGAAATGGCTGTTCGTGCAGCCCAAACAGTTGGATATGAAAATGCAGGAACGATTGAATTTTTATTAGATAAACACAATAACTTTTATTTTATCGAAATGAATACCCGTATTCAGGTTGAGCACCCAATTACAGAAATGATTACGGGGATTGATTTAATTAAAGAGCAAATTAAGATTGCATCTAACTTACCTTTATCTTTCAAGCAAGAAGATATTAAAGTGACAGGGCATGCCATCGAGTGTCGGATTAATGCTGAAAATCCATCTCAAAATTTCAAACCATCACCAGGTCAAGTGATGACATTGAATCTTCCAAGTGGATTTGGAGTTCGTGTAGATACATCTGTTTATCAGGGATATCATATTCCCCCTTTTTATGATTCAATGGTTGGAAAATTAATCGTTCACGGCGATGATCGTGAAGAAGCCATTGCTAAGATGAAACGATCATTAGAAGAATTAGTTGTTGAAGGAATCGAAACAAATATCGATTTCCAGTATGCCATCATGGAACATCCTAACTTTATTGAAAGTGATTATGATACAAGTTTTATTCAGAAACATATGCATGAATTGGAGGTGAGCTAGAACATGGGATTCTTTTTACAACGTCAAAAGAAAGTAAAACCATCTACACCTAAACGAGATATTAATGATGGGATTTATACAAAATGTGAGTCTTGTAAAGAAGTTTTAGCTATCAGGCAACTGAATTCAAACTTGGAGGTTTGCCCAAGTTGTGGCTTTCATCATCGAATGTCTGCAGCTAAACGCCTTGAAAGTCTTGTTGATGAGGGAACGTTTAAGGAAATTAATCACCGATTATTTACGCTTAATCCACTTAACTTTCCAGGTTATGAAAAGAAAATTCAAGGATTGATGGAAGACAACGGAATTAATGAGGCCGTTATCACAGGGATTGGAAAAATAAATGGTCAAACAGTAGCGATTGGTGTAATGGATAGTTATTTTTTAATGGCAAGTATGGGGTCTGTTGTTGGGGAAAAGATTACTCGTTTAATCGAAGTATCTATCTCGCGAAAGTTACCATTGATTCTTGTCTGTGCTTCAGGTGGAGCTCGTATGCAAGAAGGTATATATTCATTGATGCAGATGGCTAAAACATCAGCCGCCCTTGCGAAGCATCATCAGGCAGGTTTACTTTATCTGAGTGTGTTAACTCAACCAACCATGGGAGGAGTAACGGCTTCATTTGCCACACTTGGAGATATTATTATTGCTGAAAAAGGAGCTGCGATTGGATTTGCAGGGTGCCGTGTTGTTGAACAGACGATTAAACAATCACTACCAGATCACTTCCAAACAGCAGAATTTTTACAAGAAAAAGGACTTGTTGACATCGTTGTTAGCCGTCAAAAGTTAAAGCAAACAATCTCAGAACTCGTTGAATTACATGAAGGGAGTGATGCGTAATGTCAATTTTAGATCTTGAAGCTAAAATTGCAGAAATTCAAGCTCGTCTTGATGAGATTTCCATTGAAAATCATGCAGAAGTTGAAGAACTACAACAGCAATTACGCCTTTATAAAACTCGTGCCTATGAAAATTTAACAGCCTGGGACCATGTCACATTAGCACGTCATCCAAAACGCCCTAAAGCTCGTGATTACATCGATTACATTTTTGATTCGTTTATCGAATTACATGGCGATCGCTTATATCGAGATGATGAAGCTATTATTGGCGGAATCGCAAAGCTAGGCAATCAAGTCGTGACTGTTATTGCTCATCAAAAAGGGAATACGACGGCTGAAAACATTAAATATAACTTCGGAATGCCCCATCCAGAAGGATATCGAAAAGCGTTACGTTTAATGAAACAAGCTGAAAAATTTAATCGTCCAGTCATTACTTTTATTGATACGCCAGGTGCTTATCCTGGGCCAGAAGCGGAAGAGCGTGGGCAAGGTCATGCAATTGCAGAGTGTTTACGAGATATGTCGAGCTTAAAAGTTCCAACTCTTTCAATCGTTATTGGAGAAGGTGGAAGTGGTGGAGCATTAGCACTTGGTGTTAGTGACCAAATTTGGATGTTACAATATGCCATCTACTCAATTCTGTCACCTGAGGGGTTTGCTTCGATTTTATATAAAGATGGTTCACGTGCCAAGGAAGCGGCTGAAGTCATGAAGCTGACAGCTAATCATTACTTAGAAATGGGGATTATTGAACGTATTATCAAGGAACCAATTGGTGGAGCCCATCAATTTCCACAATATGTTTTTGATCAATTAAAATCTCAATTAGAAGAATATTTAACTCAAACACAGAAATTATCTACCAAACAAATGCTAGCTAAACGTTATCGAAAATATCGTTCGATTGGAGAATATGATCACTTCAATCGTTAATTTATCAGAAAGTTGAGGTGAGTTTAGTGGGGATTAAAATTGTTGGAAGTGGTCTTTATGTTCCAACTTCAAAGCTTAGCAATAAACAACTTGAGTCAATTGTTGAAACAACCGATGAATGGATTTCAACCCGGACAGGGATTGCTAATCGTCATATTGTTTCAACTGAAAATACCGTTGATTTAGCTTATGAATCAGCTAAACGTGCCATTGAACACGGTAATGTCGATCCTTCAGAAATTGGGTTAATTATTGTTGCAACATTCACACCGGAACAATTAACCCCCTCAACGGCTTGTCTCGTTCAATCAAGACTTGGATTGAATCATCAACAAATGATTGCCTTTGATATCAATGCTGCTTGTACTGGGTTCGTTTATGCCTTAAGTATTGCTGAACAATTTCTCAAAGCCAAAACAGTCAAAAAAGCATTAGTTATCGGCTCAGAGGTTTTATCAAAAATTATGGATTGGGAAGACCGTTCAACGTGTGTTTTATTTGGAGATGGAGCAGGAGCGGCTGTTGTAGAATATGACGATAGTATTGAACATAGTTTTTATTTGAATTCATCAGGTGATGAACAAGGGGCTTTAAAAACAACTAAACTTTCAGTTAATAACCCGTTACATCAAGAAGAAATTGAACCTATTCATTTTTATATGAATGGACAACAAGTGTTTAAATTTGCTGTGACCGCAATAAAAGAAACCATAACAACCTTATTAACACAAAATAATCTTTCATTAGATGATATTAATTTAGTTATCCCACATCAAGCCAATAAACGAATCATTGATAAAGTTGTTAAAGATTTAAAAGCTTCAAGCGAGCAGTTCTTTTTAAATGTCTCGGATTATGGAAATACATCAGCAGCAAGTATACCAATCGCATTAAATGATGCCATCACAAAACAACAAATTAAAAATGGCGATCAAATCATGCTCATCGGATTTGGTGGCGGATTAACATGGGGCGGATGTATCGTCTCTATTTAGACTTCAATTATAAAGGAGGATAAAAAGATGTCTTTGACAACTTTATTAAATATAAAATATCCAATTATCCAAGGGGGGATGGCGAACATCTCTTTAGCCGAACTTGCTGCTGCCGTTTCAAATGCAGGTGGACTTGGAATTATTGGTTCTGGTGGTTGGGATGCCGATCGCTTAAAAAGTGAAATTAGAAAATGTAAAGAACTAACAGATAAACCTTTTGGTGTTAACTTAATGCTAATGAATCCACATTGTGATGATTTAGCTAAAGTCATCGTTGAAGAAGGAGTAAAAGTTGTTACAACTGGGGCTGGAAGTCCTGGTCCATATATCGCTATGTTCAAAGAAGCAGGAATTAAAATAATTCCAGTTGTTCCTTCAGTTGCACTAGCTAAACGTATGGCTCGTCTAGGAGTTGATGCAATCATTGCCGAAGGAACGGAATCAGGTGGGCACGTAGGTGAATTAACAACAATGGCACTTCTTCCCCAAGTTGTAGACGCCGTTGATTTACCAGTCATCGCTGCAGGTGGAATTGCTGATGGACGTGGATTCATTGCTGCTATGGCATTAGGTGCATGTGGTGTTCAAATTGGAACCCGCTTCTTAACAGCTAAAGAATGCCCAGTGCATGATAACTACAAACAAGCAATACTCAAAGCAAAAGATACAGATACCGTCGTAACGGGACGTAGTGTCGGAGTTCCAGTACGTTGTTTAAAAAATTCAATGACTCGTGAATATATTGCGCTTGAAAAACAAGGAGTGTCAGCGGAGGAACTTGAATATTTAACCTTAGGCTCACTTCGTAAAGCAGTCCTTGAAGGTGATACAAAAGGTGGTTCGGTAATGGTTGGCCAAGTGGCAGGAATGCTTTCACAAGTTCAAACTGTTTCTGAAATTATAGAAGATATCTACAATCATGCGTCAACAGTTAGTCAAAATCTAAAAATTGGTTAATGATAAAGGGAGAATTGATTATGTCAAAAATCGCATTTCTGTTTTCAGGACAAGGGTCACAATATGTAGGAATGGGACAATCATTTTATGAATCAAGTGAAACAGCACGTCGATTAATGGACGAAGCTAATACTTTACTACCATTCGATTTAAAAGAAATCTGCTTTGAAGATTCAAAAGAGTTAATTAATCAAACCACTTATACACAACCCGCTATCTTTGTTGTCTCTCAAATGGCATTAGCTCTATTAAAGGAAGCTGGAATTAAAGCCGATGTTGTAGCTGGATTTAGCTTAGGAGAATATTCAGCTTTATGTGCAGCTCATGTCTTCAATTTTACAGAGGGTGTTTCACTTGTGGCGAAGAGGGGAGAATTGATGGGGACTGCTTCAAATAACGGAAAAATGGCAGCTTTATTAGGATTAGATCTACAAAAAGCACAAGCCGTCTGTGATGAAGCATCATCTAAAGGAATCGTTGAGCTCGCTAACTTAAACTGTCCAGGACAAATTGTCATCGGTGGGGAAGCACAAGCCGTGACGTATGCTTGTGAAATTGCTAAAAATCATGGAGCAAAACGTGCTTTAGTTTTACCTGTAAGTGGGCCATTCCATACGTCTTTATTAAAAGAAACAGCTCAAACTTTTGGGCAATTACTAGAATCAAAAGAGTTAAAAGAACCTCAAACCCCAATTGTTTTAAATGTACTTGGTGATTATTATCAGACAGACTTAAACTTAAAAGAATTAATGGTTCAACAAATGGCCACTAGCGTGAAATGGGAAGCGAGTATTCGTCAAATGATAGCAAACGGTGTTGATACCTTCATCGAAATTGGTCCTGGAAAAACATTAAGTGGATTTGTTAAAAAAATTGATCGAAGTGTAAAAATCTTAAACGTTGAAGATATGGATTCACTACAGAAAACACTTGCTGCATTAAATAGCTAGGAGGAGAATCAGATGAAATTAAACGGAAAAGTAGCCCTTGTCACAGGAGCTTCGCGTGGAATTGGAGCAGCTATTGCTTCAAAACTTGCCTCACTTGGTTGCGATGTTGCGATTAACTATGCTGGAAATATCCAAAAAGCAGAAGAAACATTAAATTCAGTGAAAGCATATGGCGTGAATGCACAAATCTATCAAGCAAACGTCGCTAACTACGAAGAAGTCGAAGCAATGACAAAACAAATTATTAAAGACTTCGGTCATTTAGATATCATTATTAACAATGCCGGAATTACGTCAGATAATCTAATGATGAGAATGGATCAGGATTCATTTGATTCTGTTATTGATGTGAACTTAAAAG
Organism: Turicibacter sp. T129; assembly: GCF_025594975.1. Taxonomy (NCBI): domain Bacteria; kingdom Bacillati; phylum Bacillota; class Erysipelotrichia; order Erysipelotrichales; family Turicibacteraceae; genus Turicibacter; species Turicibacter sp. T129. Next base: position 13,855 of record NZ_JAMQUU010000073.1, read on the forward strand.
GAACATGGAATGTATGTAAGAGTATTACACGTCCAATTCTAAAACAGCGTTCAGGCGTGATTATTAACTTATCATCAGTTGTTGGAATCAACGGGAATGTGGGACAAGTTAACTATGCAGCTTCTAAAGCAGGAGTCATCGGATTAACGAAATCACTAGCAAAAGAATTTGCATCACGCAATATTCGTGTAAATGCTGTTGCCCCTGGTTATGTAAAATCAGATATGACTGCTAAATTATCAGAAGAAATTACAGAAAAAGTATTAGAAAATATCCCGTTAGGACAACTAGGGGAAGTAGAAGATATCGCCAATTCAGTCGCATTTTTAGTAAGTGATGAAGCGCGCTATATTACCGGTCAAGTTTTAGTTGTTGACGGTGGAATGGCAATTTAAATAAGGAAGGTGTAATTAATGAGTAAACGTAGAGTCGTAGTTACTGGATTAGGAACTGTTTGTCCAGTTGGAAATGATGTTGAAACGATGTGGGAAAACATTAAAAACGGAGTTTGTGGAATCGATGAAATTACTCATTTTGATACAACGGACTTCAAAGTCAAATTGGCTGGGGAAATTAAAAACCTTAATGTAGAGGATTATATCAATAAAAAAGAAGCAAAACGTTTAGATCGTTTTAGCCAACTAGCGATGATTGCCTCAAAACAAGCATACGAAGATGCAAGACTTAACCCGGAAGAAATCGATGCTAACCGTTTTGGAATCATCTTAAGTTCAGGAATTGGTGGGTTAGAAACCATCGAAAATGAAAAAGAAAAAGGTCTTAAAAAGGGATATGAACGCGTCTCTCCATTTTTCATCCCAATGGCAATTGGAAACTTAGCAGCTGGTAACGTGGCTATCATGTTAGGTGCTAAAGGGGCATGTTTAGATATTGTGACAGCCTGTGCAGCGGGAACAAACTCAATTGGAGAAGCATTCAAATACGTTCGTGATGGTTATGCAGACATTATGTTAACAGGTGGAGCTGAAGCCTCGATTACACCACTTGGAATTGGTGGATTCTCATCGATGAAAGCTTTATCAACAGCAACTGATAAAAATCGTGCCTCAATTCCGTTCGACGCAGAACGTAATGGATTTGTTATGGGAGAAGGAGCTGGAGCATTAGTATTAGAAGAATATGAGCACGCTAAGAAACGCGGGGCAACTATTTACGCTGAAATCATCGGATATGGAGTAAGTTGTGATGCCTTCCATATGACAGCACCTGATGCTGAAGCAAACGGAGCAGCAGCCTGCTTTAAAATGGCACTTAATGACGCCCAAATATCAGCAGATGATATTGACTACATTAACGCCCATGGTACATCAACACCATTAAACGATAAACTAGAAACATTAGGGGTTAAGAAAGTCTTTGGTGAAGATACAAAAGTCATGCTAAGTTCAACTAAAGGAAACACAGGTCATCTCCTAGGAGCAGCGGGGGCAGTTGAAGCTATTATTACCGTTAAATCATTACAAGATGGATTTGTTCCAGGAACGATTAACTATTCACAACCAGATCCTGAATGTAATTTAGATATCGTCCCTAATCAAGGACGTAAACAAGACATTCAATATGCCATGTCTAACTCATTAGGATTTGGTGGTCATAATGCATGCATCGTCCTTAAAAAATACGCTGGATAATCAAAAAATCTTTCTATATTATATAGGAAAATAAGAAGGTGAAGAAATGGTCTTAAATAGCAATCAAATTCAAGAAATTATCCCACACCGTTATCCATTCTTACTTATCGATCGAATCGATGAACTAGAACCAGGAAAACGTGCTTTAGGAGTTAAATGTGTTTCAGCTAATGAGATGCAATTCATGGGACACTTTCCACAACAACACGTCATGCCGGGCGTACTCATTATTGAAGCATTAGCACAAGTCGGAGCAGTCGCTATTTTAAGCTTAGAAGATAACAAGGGAAAAATCGCATACTTTGCTGGAATCAAATCAGCAAAATTCCGTCAAAAAGTCATTCCAGGTGATGTTCTCACATTAGAAACTGAACTCATCAAAGTTAAAGGAAGTATTGGAGTTGGTAAAGCAGTGGCTAAACTGGGAGATAAAGTAGCCGTTGAAGCTGAACTTACCTTTGCGATTGGATAATAAAAAGGGTGTAGAAAACTTAAAATTTCTACACCCTTTTTAATTATTGAACAAACATTATTGCTATAATAAAATAAAATCTAAAAAAAGTAGGTGTTAAAATGCCATTCTTACTAGGACTATTATTAATATTAGTTATATTTATAGGAATATTCTTTTTCCTGATCCAATCCAAAAAAATAAACTTTAAAAATAAAAAAAGGATACTTCAGGCTGAATTAGCGATTAATATTATCATTACACTCATATTATTAATTATTAGTGGATTAGGAATGACAATGTATTTCATTGTCTTTTGGCTAATCATTAGTGCACTTTGTTACTATCTATATAGTAATAACCATGAAAAACTAGGCTTCATAGGAACAGCATTCTGTACATTTTTCCTATGTATCTTCTTAATTTTACAACTTTGGATTTACGGAACATCATATTAAAAATATTTCGGGGGGAATAAAATATGATTAAAACGAACTTTCACACACATACAAAACGTTGCCAACATGCAGGTGGCGAAGATATTGAATATATCCAAGAAGCTATTAATGCAGGATTTAGTACATTAGGATTTTCAGATCATGCGCCATATCCAGACGATCGCTTTGGATTAAGAATGAAATATTCTGAATTAGATGAATACATCGAAACAATGAAAAAATTAAAAGAACAATTTAAAAATCAAATTCAACTACGTATTGGACTAGAAATTGAATACGATTCTCGAAAATCAGCATACTATGAACAGTTAATTAATGAAAAGGGAATTGACTATCTTGTATTAGGACAACACATTTATGTATCTGACCAAAAAAAATATATTAATACATACTTCCTTGAAAATACAATCCAGTATATCGAATATGCTAAATCAATTGAACAGGCACTAGCTACTGGCTATTTCGCTTTTGTCGCACACCCAGATTTAATGTTTCTTAATAATATGGAATGGGATGATAATTGTGAACAAGCTAGTAACATCATTATTGAGGCAGCGAATAGATACCAGACGCCCCTCGAATTTAATGCCAACGGTTTACGCCGAGGAATTCAAGAATACAGTGATGGAAAAAGATACCCTTATCCACATATGAAATTTTGGAAGCTAGTTGCTGATAAACAAATACCTGTATTGATTAACTCAGATGCCCATCATCCATCAAATATTAATGATGAATATGTTTCTAATGCAAGCCAAATGGCAATCAACTTAAACTTAAACATAATTAGTGATTATCAATAATCTTAGCTTCTAGTCGGCCCCTTTTTATTAATGTACTTTAAATTAAGGCTAGAAATGGGTGGACGACATGAAACGTAGATTTCTAATAATGAGTTTATCACTTGTCATGATAGTATTACCTAGTATCATTGCTAATGCGGATGATAGTAATCATGAAGCTAGAATGAAAATGTATAAAGACTATGAATTAGCCTCAGGAGTTCCCTGGTATGAAATTGCTGCAGTTGATCAGTATGAAAGAAATATTTATAAATTTAGAGAAGAATGCAAGGATTTAAAGTACGATACTATTTCCATCTGTATGATTAATGAACGCTGGTCAGGACCTGAGAATCCATATTATTATGATAATGACAGCTATACAATTAATCTTTTTGGTGGAATTGCTAAAGATGGTGATGGAGATGGTGTAGCAGATATTAATAATGAACATGATGTTATGTATACGATGGTCGAATACTTAAGATCATTCGATGACTTTGAAGGCGCAATAGAAGCCTACTATCAAAAAGAACAAGCAGTTATGGTCATCAAAGAAATTGCTAGTTTATTTGAACATTTTGATACGATAGTGTTAGATAAGCGATCATTACCAGTTTCAAAGCGTTATAGTTATAGTTTTCAAGATAACTACGGAGCTGCTCGAAGCTGGGGGGGAGCAAGATCTCATGAAGGAATAGATATCTTTGCATGTTATTCAACTCCTGTTTTATCGACTGCATATGGCGTAGTAGAAATAATGGGATGGAATGATTATGGCGGATACCGAATTGGGATTAGAGATATTTATAATACTTATCAATACTATGCCCACCTACAAGGTTTCGAAGGAGATTTAAAAGAAGGAGATATTGTAGAACCTGGACAAGTCATCGGATATGTAGGAAGTACAGGTTATGGTAAGGAGGGGACAAGCGGAAAGTTCCCACCACATTTACATTTTGGTCTATATAAATATGACGGACGTTGCGAATGGGCCTTTAATCCTTACCCACATCTAAGACGTTGGGAAAAAGAAAAACAATAATAAAGAGGGCAGTAATATGTGTATATTACTGCTTTTTTTAATAAAATAAAAAAAAGTTTGTAAAAAGTGTTGACTCTATTTGTAGAGCATGATATTATATAGAAGTCGTCAGGGACGACAAGAAAAAAAACAAAATGGAGCAGTACTCAAGTGGCTGAAGAGGTGCCCCTGCTAAGGGTATAGGTCGGGCAACCGGCGCGAGGGTTCAAATCCCTCCTGCTCCGCCATTATAAAAATGAATTGGTGAATTAAAAGTATGGCCCGTTGGTGAAGCGGTTTAACACACATGCCTTTCACGCATGCATACACGGGTTCGAATCCCGTACGGGTCACCATTCAAAAGGTCCAGTGGTGTAGCGGTTAACATGCCTGCCTGTCACGCAGGAGATCGCGGGTTCGATTCCCGTCTGGACCGCCATTTTAAAAAACGGGAAGTGGCTCAGCTTGGTAGAGCACCTGGTTTGGGACCAGGGGGTCGCAGGTTCGAATCCTGTCTTCCCGACCATTCGAATAAGCGGGTGTAGTTTAATGGTAGAACTTCAGCCTTCCAAGCTGACTGTGAGAGTTCGATTCTCTTCACCCGCTCCATTAATTTCATTGTGATGTGCCATGAATAAGCTGTATGCGGTCGTGGCGGAATGGTAGACGCGCCAGCTTGAGGGGCTGGTAGGAGCAATCCTGTGGAGGTTCGAGTCCTCTCGGCCGCACCATAATGAATGTCTAATCAACATCATCAAGAATAGCATAAACAGCGCCCATAGCTCAATTGGATAGAGCGTTTGACTACGGATCAAAAGGTTAGGGGTTCGACTCCTCTTGGGCGCGCCATAATAACAGATAATAATGAGTTCGAAGGAACTCTTTTTTTATTTCTTGTATACGAATGTATAACATTTAGGTAGTCGTTTTTATTTATTATGTTTACTTAAAAATACAATTTATCTATAATATGTCATTGATTTTAAATCCTAGCAGCCTAAGCTACTAGGGTTTTTTAAATTTAATTAGTTTTGAATTATGAGCTAAGTGATTTGAAGCGATAAAAGTTACAATATCTCAAGGGATTTCGTTAAATGCTATATTTTATTATTAATTCTTTTTCAATAGGAATAATAGTATACGAACTTATTATGTGTGTTAAAAATAGCAGCTTAGTTTTCAAAATTTGAAGAGTAGCTTGAAGTTCAGAGAAATTAATTTGAAACATCAGATGTTTGAAACACTAAACGAAGTAATAAGTTGTGTATTGAGATAGTGAGCAGAGTTTAAAAGTAATCAATAGTGACCTCTAAAATGATTATTTTTCTATGGATTTCTTAGTTACTGATATTGTAACAGGAGAGACTTAACATCTTTTTTTGATAATATGAAAGGAAGGTGGTACTTATCTAGTAACAGTCAATACTATAAAACCCAAACTAGGATTAGTTTTCTTTTATAATTTAAGAAAGTGTAAACAATTATTATAGCGATCAACTATATATCTTATAGTAAATAGACTAATATATTTATGTGTTTAGTTTGAGCAGAGGGAATTTCTATTTTAATGGCCGTATAAAAACGTGTTTGACGTTCAACAAAGGTAGGTAAACAACTGTTAATTTTACTACGACTCGAAATAGTGGTATCTACTGCTCCTCAAAGGAAAATACCTTGTTGTTACCAACAGAGATGAGAATCCTACTCCCCGTTCCCTACCAGTGGAGGATTTATTCATCTTCTATGAAGGGGGGAGCACATGTCCAAACGTTTCACGTCTTTTTACTTCTTTTGGACGTTGATGAATCGAGGTTCGAATATGTTAAGATTGGGATAACTCATGCATAGATCTCCTTTTTAAGAATTTGGTGTGGTAACTTCATTCAATAACAAATATTCTATTTATGAGCTTTTTTTATATGTCATACTTAATATTATAATTTGTGTTATATAAAAATGAATCATTCGAATACATATAGCAACAAAAGGCAAAGAAACTATTTATTATAATTAATTTCAAAAAAAACAAGAAAGTGTTGACAGGTTTCGACAGCGGTGATATTATATAGAAGTCGAAAGACAGAGGAATTAATCAAATTGAGGTTTTATTCTATATTTCAAAAAGGGTGTTGACAAAAAACAGCACCGATGATAAACTTAGAAAGTCGAAAAAAGGTCCAGTGGTGTAGCGGTTAACATGCCTGCCTGTCACGCAGGAGATCGCGGGTTCGATTCCCGTCTGGACCGCCATTTTTAATGGCCCGTTGGTGAAGCGGTTTAACACACATGCCTTTCACGCATGCATACACGGGTTCGAATCCCGTACGGGTCACCATTACTAAAAAATTTTAAAAAGTGTTTGACAGAAAGAGACAGACATGATAAACTAATAAAGTCGCCAAAACAAGGT
>NZ_JAMQUU010000074.1:0-5040 GCF_025594975.1 Turicibacter sp. T129
CAGTTGACAAAGAGCCAAAAAAAGTAGCCTAGACATTACTTGGAGGTGACTAGGCTACTTAAAAAGATTGTTGAGTTAATATCAACATTTCTAGTATAATCAATTTTATACATTAATTCAATGTTAGATTTTGTAGATTAAAGGTGATAAGATGGATAAAAAAACGTTGGCGATCATTGAAGTTACCAAAATTGAAGAACTAGAATTTGCTTCTTTAATGGTACATAAGAATTTAAAGAATAGAAGTAAGGAAGAAAAAGTTTCATTAGTATATAATATTCTTGAAACATTAACTGCTGAGTTGGACATTACTCCGGATGATGTTATATGTGATGTTCTTCATAGCAAATGAGAAAAATTAAATGGTTAAATTTAAAATAAATATTATTGGTGATTTATTCTTGTAAAATAATATTTAAAATATAGTTAATTTAGGAAATTTAGGAGGAAATAAAGATGAAAAAATATAATTTAAGTATTCTATTGGCGGTTGCAACTTTATTATTTGGAGGGTGTCAACCAGTAGCACAACAAGATGAAAAATTAGATGATGTAGAAGTAACTGATTTAGTTGAAGATCAAGAGAGTGATCTTGAAGATTTAGATGATGGAGAGGAAGAATCTGAGGATTCAGAGAATGAAACTGAGTTAAAAGATGAATCACTTGAACAGGATGAATCTATAACTGAGTCAACTAATAGTACAGGAAAGACAAGTGGTAATACATCTAGCACCAATAGTTCATCAAGTAGTGCAAGATCAACAAGCAGTAATTCATCAAATAACAATTCATCAAGTAGCACTGGATCGTCAAGCAGTAATTCATCAAATAACAATTCATCAAGTAGCACTGGATCAACAAGCAGTAATTCATCAAATAACAATTCATCAAGTAATACAGGATCAACAAGCAGTAGTTCATCAAATAACAATTCATCAAGTAGCACTGGATCGTCAAGCAGTAGTTCATCAAATAACAATTCATCAAGTAGCACTGGATCATCAAATAATGGTTCTTCTTCGACACCATCAACTCCACCTGTTGTTGAGCAACCTAAACCACAAAAGCCAGTTGATATTTTAGATTGGAATTACATCAAATCAACTCTAATTGCAAAAGGAAATAGTTTAGGAATGGTTTATGAGGCATCTATGAATCGTGAATTAGATGGGTATGCGAGTCCTTGGCAATCATCTTATATGCCAGTTAATAACGAAGATGTGATTGGTTATATTGGTTATCAAATGGAGCAAGCAGCGAGTTGGGGAAGAACTTATTTCAATTTGGAAATGGTTGTTCAATCTGATGGAAATGTATTAATTTATTTAATTCGATAATTAATGTTTTTTTAATTGATTCCTACGTTGTTCAATTAGCTGAATTGTTAGTTTAATTTCATTTAATTCAAAATCACTTAAAAATGTAAGTTCTCTTGTTAAGAGACTAACATCTTCATTTTTAAAAATATCTTTTAATCTTAAGACAGCTTTTTTATTAGGCTGTTCTTTTTTTTTTCCTACGAGTTCATCTAATGAAATATTAAAAATTTCTGAAATTTTCACAAGAATATTTATATCTGGTGATCTTGTTCCAGTTTCCCAGCTAGAAATTGTAGATTTACTTACGTGCAATAAATTTCCTAATTCATATGCTTTTAAATCATTTAGTTCTCTATAATATTTTAAATTTCTAGCTAAATTCTTTTTATAGTCAATTTGGTAATTCGTCATTTTTACTTAATGCCAACTTTCTTTTATATTGTAATTATGTGATAACTCTTTTTTTTTAAAATAATAAAGACTAAAAAACAACACAAAATACCCCATCGTCGAATAAATACACATTTTGTATACTAAATGAGTTTACAAAATGTAAACTTTGTGATAAATTATGTAATATAATGCACTATGTTGTATTTTTTTGAAAGAAAAAGAATTTTATTGTCGAAAAAAGGATTGGGAGAGTTGGGCATGGATTTTTTTGAGAGAGTAGAAAAAGAACGAAAAAATATTGAGCGTGAAAAAAACAAAAAAATGAAAGAATTTGTTATAAAAAAAATGAATTTTATTATGAATATGAAGTATATTTTAGAAGAATCTTACGGTAAGAAAGTAAATAGAATTTTTAATGAGAATAATGGTTATAAAATTGAATTGGATAAATTAATTGATTATACAGATGAAGTTATAGAAATTAAAAGTAATGTAACAACAAGTAATGAAGCATCTGAAAGTCAAAGAAAATTTTCAAACAATTCTTATGAATTTAAGTTAATACTGACAGTTGATGAGAAAAAAGATTTTATTTTATGGTTTAGAGAATTTGCACATATATTTAATGAATTACAAGAAATCGAAAGAAAGTTAATTTATTATAGCTTAGTTGAAAAAGAAAATAATACATGGTTAGCATTACATACAAATTATAGTGAAAGAACAATTGCAACATTAAAGGTTAAAGCAATTAATGAATTTTACCGAAAATTAAAATTGGGTAAATTAACATATAGAGATTATTTTAAATTTAGTCATATTCAGTTTTAATAAAAAAACACATATATTGAGGAAGAGTAAGATTCCATTCTTACTCTTTTTTATTTTTGTTGTAAAAAATCGTTGTAAAAAATCGTTGTAAAAAATCGTTGTAAAAAATCGTTGCAAAAAATCGTTGCAAAAAATCGTTGCAAAAATCGTTGCAAAAATCGTTGCAAAAAATTATAGAATAAATGTGTTAATATAGTATCATGGAGAAAGGAGGTTAGATCATGACAACATTAGATGATAAGTTAGAAGCTGTCAAAACATCTTTAATCGCACATGGCGAAGGTCGATTATCAGACGAGGAATTAAAAAAACTTGCAAAAGTAATTGATCGGACACCAACCATTGAGGAAGAAGATGATGAAGAATAAAAAAAGGACTATTTTTTTACAATCAATAGTCTTTTTTTTATACAAAAAAATTAAGCAAAAGAGAGGAAAGTTAGATCATGAAAAATAAATTTTTGAATCTAACTTTAGCAATTTCACTCTTATTTCAACCATTTGTAAATACAGGGGTGGCTTATGCAGAATCAACTAATAATGAAGTGGTTGAATCTGTTGAAGATGTTAAGAATCTGAATGAGCCAACGATTGAAGATGTTGAGGAACAAGAGCCGATTGTTAAAGAAGAAGTAGCGATTGAAAATCAAAAAGTAAAAGAGATTGATAATCCACCTAAAGACGAATCACAGCTTCAGTTGATTTCAGAAGATGAATCATATGATAGTGATGATTATATTGTTGTTACTGCTGATGGATTAATGTCATTAGCAACTGCTTATGTTGGTGAGAAATATCGTATATCTAATACCGCATATGATTTTTCGAGCATTATCTCAACTTGGAAAACAACACGAGGGATACCAAAACTTTATGCTACTACTGGTGGAGTTGAGTATACCGCTTTTTGTATAGAACCTGGGATTGTTCATGAAACTGGTGGTAATATGTCGAGTGGATATAATGGATTAACATATGCTCAAAGAGAAAAGATTAATCAAATTTTAATGTATGGCTACGGCAATAATGGAGATTATTCAGATGATTCATATGTCGCAACCCAAGTGGCTATTTGGGAAGTTGTCGCAAATCAGCCCTCTTGGGGTATGATTTGGGGGCAGTTGGTACAAAAATATGATAGTCGTAATCGTTTATATTCAAATTTACTTGAAGATGTTCGATTACATGGTGTTATTCCATCTTTTATGAGTGATAATCGTTTTAACGCAAAAGAAACGACATTGACTTGGAATGGTTCTGCCTATACAACTACTTTAACGGATACTAATGGAGTATTATCGAAATATAAAGTTATATCTGATAACGGTGATGTTAAAGTTTCTCAAAGTGGAAATAAATTAACATTAACAACCACAAATCCTAATCCTAATGTGACGTTACGCTTAACGAAAAAAGCTACAACTGGTGGAAGTACGTTATATTGGGTATCATCAACAAAACAGGATTTAGTGACGGGAGGGCAAGATGACCCAGTTAATGCTTATTTAAAAATTAATGTTAATGCAATAGGAACGTATGAAATCTTGAAAAAATCGACAAGTGGAAATATTATTCAAGGTGCTAAATTCCGTATTACAGGAAACAATTACGATCAGACATTTACAACGGATTCTAATGGACGTATTAATGCCACAAATATTCCTATCGGTAAATATACTGTGACAGAAGTTTCAGTTCCAGTACCATATTTACTAGATCCAACTCCAAAAACAATCGAAGTAAAGGCTAATCAAACAACGACTGTTGAATTTGTAAATGATTATATTAAAGGTGGATTTGAGTTACTAAAATCTTCTGATGATGGTTCAGTATTAAAAAATGTTGAATTTGCTCTTTATGATGGTAATAACCAATTAATTGATACCTTAACCACAGATAGTTTAGGTCTGATTAGAAAAAGTGGACTTTTATATGGAGATTATTACTTAGTTGAAACAAGAACTTTAAATAATCATCAATTATTAACAAGTCCTATTCGTTTTAGTGTTAATCAAAATGGAACAATTATTAATTTAACTGCGGTTAATAATCGTACACGAGTTGAGTTATTAAAAGTAGATGAAAAAGGCAATCCGTTAAGTGGAGCAACGTTACAAGTTCTTAAAAAAGATGGAACGTTAGTCGAAGAATGGTTATCAAGTAATGCACCACATACAATTTTAGGGTTAGCACATGGAGAGTATATTTTACACGAAGTGTCAGCCCCAAGTGGTTATATGCTGATGAATGACGTATCATTTAAAGTGACAGATGAAGCAAAAACTGTTGTAGTCCAAGGACAAGATTTGCCAACAGTAACAGAATTATTAAAAGTAGATGAAAATGGCAATCCATTAGTGGGAGCGACATTACAAGTCTTAACGAAAGATGGAAAGTTAGTTGAAGAATGGATTTCAACGGATAAAGCACATCAAATTGTAGGATTAGCACATGGAGAATATATCTTCCACGAGGTGTCAGCCCCAAGTGGCTATAT
>NZ_JAMQUU010000075.1:0-6506 GCF_025594975.1 Turicibacter sp. T129
TGTATTGACAATTCGTCATATTGAAAAAACCTAGTAGCTAAACTACTAGGTTTTTAACTATATAAAAACAGAGAAATAATCTACATTTTCAGAATCATCCTCAGTTTCTAGTCCTTTTTAAGTTCAAGGCCAACTATCGTCCAGGGGTCACCTGGCGATTATCAAAGATAATCTAATCCTCCACTGCTAGGGAATGGGTCACCTACGATTTCTGAAAGAAATCTAATTCCCTACTATTAGGGCTTGGGTCACCTACCATTTTCGAAGAAAATGTATCTACCGTTAGTAGGGCTTAAATTTTCTATGAAGAAAATTTATCTGGACTTATATAAATATATTTTTAGTGCTATTCTACTCTAAACATATATAAGACTTGAGCTTGGTAATTATCTGCTTCATTTTCATATGCGATAAATACTGAGTAACTCCCTGTTTCGTATGAAGTGGTATCAAATGAGATTACACCATTTTCATTCATACTTGTTGCTAAATCAATAGGCATTTCTGTAAAGGTTTGATTATGACGCACCATAATACTCGATGGAATAACACGCTCACCTTGACGGTTAATTACTTTATGATCAATAGACACTTTATTTTCTGTACGCTCTAACATTCCTCCCTCAATAATTTGCCAATCTGCAACAATTTTTGTTAGTTTTGTTAAATCTTTTAAGGGAGATAAATCTGTGACTTCAGCATGAGGGAACTCAAGGCTCTCTAAGTTTTTAGCATATTGTAATCCCTCTAAATTTTTAACACGATTACTTAACGTAAGTGATGTTAAATTTAATAGATCACCTACTGTTACTTCATTTTTTTGAAGGTTTAACGTTTTGATTATTTCAGCTTTTAAGTAGTCATCTTTAATCCCAACCACTTGATTTAAATCTTCTGATTTTTCTAATTGATTAATTGCAGTTTGAAGTTTTTCAATCATTTGATCGACTTCTGGTTGAAGTGTTGCATTTTCTACTAATGCTTTTGCTTGCTCTAAAGTAGTTTGTAACTGTTCAACACTTTCAGACGTGTAAGCTGATAAGTCCATCTCTTCTACAGTTGTAATTAATTGAACTAATTCATCAAAACTAACAACCTTTTCTAGTTTCTCGTAAGCTTCTTGTAAAGTAGCTGTTAATTGATTGATTGTTTCTTGATTATATCCCGCTGCTAATTGTGTAGTTACTTCTTGAAGAACTTGCATTAAGTTTAACCACGATGATTCAGTATAATCAGAAGCCGTTAGTGAGTCAATTTCTTCTAATAAAGTATCTAATGATTCACGGTTAATTTCTTCACGTTCACTATTAGCAAAATGAAGTTTTGTATCTCCCCATGTTGCATGGTCTGATCCGTCACCATTTCCACCATCTGTCACCACAAGTTTTAATTCTTTCGCACCTGCTAAATTAACCTCTACATACTGTTGTGGGTCTCTTGAATTCATTAATCCGCTATCAAACTGTTTTTCCCCATCAACATAAACTTGAAAAACAACACTTCCGACTGAACCATACATTTGACGATCGACCCCAACATATGAGCTGAAAAATTGATAATCTTTATCGCTTAAATCATAGATAATCGTTGACGTTGAATGAGCACCAATTCCGTGTTCATAAGTCGCTACTGATCCATCTTCATTTGTTAATCTCAAGGTATTTCCACTTGCAGAGATATCTTTTTTCGCACTTCCATAACTTTGATTTGCTGATTTCCAGTCGTAATCTGTTAGATACGTAAAATCATTCATATCAACGACTGAAATCGTACGAGTTTTTTCAACTTGATTCCCATCTGAATCTGTAACAGTATAAGTAATTGTATATTTTCCTGGACAATCGAAGTTAACGTTTTCTGCTCCTGATACTTGTACTGATGCTGTTAATTCTCCATCTTCAGCATCTTTTGCCGTGTATGTACCGATAATGTCTTCTAATTTTTGTCCTACTTTCACAGCTGCATCCTTTGGAATTGTTAATTGCGGTTTGGCATTATTTGTAATTAATTTCGGATTAGCGATTATAGCATGGTCTGACGTATTTCCATTCCCTGCATCATTTATCTCAATTACTAATTCCTTAACTCCTTTAACTGGCACATCGACAGATACCATATTATCGGCATGTTTTAAAATTGGCGTCTTTGCTAAAACTTGACCATCTGCAATAACCTTCACTTGTAAACTTGAATTTAATTGAGAGGCAATATTCATGTCTACCCCAATTAATGCTTCAAATCGATCATAGGCTAAATCTGTTAAATCATACGTTATTTTTCCATTCGCATGAATTCCAAATCCTTGTTCAAAGGTTTGAATGTCACCATTTATACGACCTTTAATATTTTCATTTCGTCGTGGTGTTCCCCATACTGTTTCAACATCTGTCCATTCAATATCTGATAAATAGTCATAGTCACTAACCACTTCGACTTTAATAGTTTTAGCCGTTGTCATTCCTTGATCTTCGGCCATGAAAGTGACTGGATAGATTCCTTTTTGACTCATATCAACTGAATGATTAACTGTTACTGCATTCGTCATCTCTTCACCAGTATATGTATAAGCTTTTGCAAGATTCATCGGTTCAAATGCCTCATTTAATTTGAATATTACCTTTTCTTGACTAGTCATAATTGTCGGCGCTAATGAATGAAGATGAACTTCTTCACCTGGATTTAACTTCTTATCATAAGGAATTACCTTGTACTCAACCGCTTCTCCAACTTCAGTCGTTGTATCAATAAAACTATTTGTTGAAGTAAATCCGATTAATTCTTCATCTTTAAAAATCTCATATCCTAAAACATCAGCGGCAACATCAGCATTTACTTTGAATACTAACTGATTATGTTCACCATGCGTTAAACGTTCAACCACTAATCCTGTCTCTTTTTCAAAGCCATTTCCTTTATATTCAATATAGTCATAATTTGCATACCACGTTTTAACTTCTGGTTTTTTATATTGGCTGACAAATTCTTTTGTCTCATCTGAAACAAAGAACCCATGGCGTTCAAAATGTTCAGTTAAATCTAACTCTAACGCAATACTTGAGTATTTTGCTAATTGATTTAATTTATCGTTTGCTGAATCTTGTGAATCTAATACAACATTGTTCTCACGATATTGTCGATTAAGTTTAGCCCAATAACCAGGATAAATCATTTCTAATTGCCAAAATACTGCTAAATTTTCAAAGTATGAACCTGAATAATACTCATTATTATCTTTGGAAATTACATTTTTATAAATATGACTTTCAAATGGGATACGCTTATCTGGTTTATTATAGTAATACGATGAATTCTGTGGAATCATGTTATTTGTAACTTCTCCGATTGTTCGAACTCCAATATCTAATCGATGACCCATTTCATGGTCAACACCCCAACCACCGACACTCGTTAACATACTAACCATAACATCGCCTTGAACCCCGATATGATTTGTATAAGCATACATATATCCAAATGGTTGAGCTAGACGAATATTTTCACGCGTATACTTCACATCATTTAATTCATTGCTACCATCCAATCCTAAATATTCAAATACTAAATCCATGTGGTCATTATACATGTTTACAGTTTGAAGTGGACTAAACTCTTGGTTCACATAGGCTTCATATGCTCCGGTTGCTGTTCCCGTGAATACTAAGTGATCAGATACAATTTCAACGATATCAATCATTTGACGATCCATCACATCTGGATTCGCTCTTTTATCTGCATCTAATCGTGCTTTATAATCTTTTAATAACTGTAAAAACTCTTGCTCATCTGTATTTTTATCCATCATTGGAAATACTTCAACACCTTTAGCAAATCGGATAACTGGTGACTTTCCTTGTTGCTCCTCTGTATAAGGATTAACAATATATACCGCTCCACCTGGTGTTACTGAATGATGATACCACCCATCATTTTGAGTAACCTCTGGAACTGTAATGACATTTTTTCCAGCATGTAAACTAACCGTTCTTCCCCAGTTTGCAAAACTTCCCTCTTGCTGTGAGAAAAACAATTGAGGTAATGGTTTTCCTGGTTCAGCATCAACATAAACAACAACTGTATCACCTGGTTTCGCCAACACTCCAGTTGGTTGATTGTTATTTCCAAATCCAAACTTTAAATTCTGATTAGTGTGTGCATTTCGGTCACCGTGCTGCTCTACAGTCACTGTTTTTACCGTTTGTAATTCATTATTAATAATATCTTTTGCTAATTGAATATCTTCTTGATAAACAGAAGCTAATGGATGCTCATTCACTTTCTCCTCTAAAGCTTCTAATTTTTCAATTGTATTAAAAGCTTCAGATACTTCATTCATCAGTCCATTTGTAAATAGATTTTTCATTTGATCTGCAGTAGTATCTTGCTTATAAACACGGATATCTCCAATAGATGCCCAATCTTGATAGGCTTCTTCAAAAACAAATTTAATACGCTTTGCTTTTGTTGAATCAAACTTGATTTGTAACATGTCATTTGTCACCGCATAGTGACCTTCCGAAACTTTTTGAAAATTATCTCCTGTAGTAACTGGCGATATATAGATACTAAATTTTGTTGGGAATCCTTTATTAATCGTTCGAGGTTTATAAGTTAAACGATCAACTTCTACTGCTTTATCTAACGTTAAAATAACTTCGTTTTTAAATGTATCACTATTAGCAGTCCCAGTTTCCCAATGCGTTGTGATATCTTCATCAATTGCATATTGAAGTAGAGCTCCTGGATAATTTCCACCATTATTACTAATTGCAGAAATAGGCACACGGAACATCTCATCATATTGTTTGATATATTCTGTATAAAATGGTGTAAATTTACTTATATTAGAAGTTCCCAATTGGATAGTACCAAATTCTATTAACTCTTTAGCAATGTTCAACTTTTCCATATACTCATCAGCAAATGGATGATTTTTTACTTGTTCAGTCAATGATTCTATCATTGCAATTGTAGCAAATTCCGGGTTTAATTCACTCATAGTCTTATCTATGAATAAGCGATCCATTACTTCAGAGATACTATCTGGTTTATAAATTCCAAACTCAGAAGCAATTGCCCAGTTTTCATATCCTTCTGTAAACACAAATTTAATACGACGTGCATCTGTTGGATTAAATAAAATCTCCATCGTATTTTTTGTATCAATCGCCATCTCTCCAGCTGTTACTTTTTCAAATGTATCACCTTGAGATGTTTTTGAGATATAAATTTCAAATGCTTGGGCATATCCTCTAGAGTGATTATTTGAATACATTAAGCGATTAATTGTTGTTAATTCTTCTAATGTAATAATAACTTCATTCGTATGGCTTGAACTATTTTGAGATCTCGAATGCCATCTTGTATTGATGTCATTATCCATTGCATTTAAAATGCTATGACTTGCATAATGACCACCATTCGTCGTGATACTTGTGATTTTTTCAGAAGGCACTTTATATAATGCATCATAAGCCTCTAATCTCTCATCATCAAAAGAAGTAAACGTTGAAATCATCGCATTCATATAGTTAACTTCTGTTAATTCTAATAAAATTCGAGCATTAGCAATATCCTCTTTAAAATCATCATAAAATGGATGTTGCTGTGCAAGAACCTCAAATTCATTTAACTTCTCAATGGTATTAAATTCTTCACTTAGTTCATTTTTAGACTCATTCGTAAAAATGTGATTCATTTGATTCAGAAGTGCATCTTCTTTATAGAACCAAAATTCTGATGCACTGGCCCAATCTTGATTAGCTGATTTAAAAACAAATTTAATTTTTTTAGCTTGAATCGTATCAAACTTAAACTCCATCATATTTCCTGTTGTAGTATGACTTCCAGTAACAGCTAATCGAAAATCATCATCTTCCCCAGACAACGAAGCATAAATTTCAAATTCATTTGGGAATCCTTTTCCTTTAGCTACATCTTGTCGAGTGGCATAAACAATACGATCAATAGATTTAATCTGATTAAATTCAATAATCACTTCATTGATAAATGAGGAAGTATTTTTTGTTCCAGTTTCCCAATGAGTTGATAAATTATTATCAAATGCTTTATCTAACGAACTTGAATTATATTGTCCCCCATTATTTGAGAATGAGACTATCTCATCTCGTGAGACGCGATACTTTTCATTGTAAGCATTAAAGTTATCATAGCTATTTAATGCAAAGCCTCTAACAATCGCTTCACTCACTTTATTTTCTTTAGTTTCTTCTTCTGAAACTTTCACTTGTGTTTGCCATTCATTGGCGAATACACTTAGTGTTGGCGAAAAATTTGAGATAATTAGTGATAATGCTAATACACTCGGTAAACTTTTTTTCATGATCTTACCCCTTTTTCTTAATGATAATTCGAAAGTGATAAAAAACTACTCATTTCTCTTATTGCTTATATAAGCAAGAAGGGTACCACGCCTAAGAATAAAAAAACTACCTATAAAAGGTAGTTGCCATCTTATTTCAATATCACAAAAAAACGGTTCTATAATA
>NZ_JAMQUU010000076.1:0-45063 GCF_025594975.1 Turicibacter sp. T129
CTTGGTGGCTGAATAGTTACGATTTTTTTTCATTTGTTTGACTAATTTATTTAATAAGGCTAATCCTTCCTCTTTACTGAACGTGTTAAATATCATTGAAATAAAAATCGTATCATATTCAAATGCTAAACTATCTAATCCATTCATAAAAAAAATACGATGATAATATCCTATCGCTTCACAGTTAATCATCACATTTTCTAATTGACACAGATCAATCGTATAATTTAAATTAGGATTTAAACTTTTTAAAATCGGTGCTATTAAGTCATGTCCTGTTGTTAACTCCAGTAGATGATCCCCGTCATGTAAATCTAAAAAACTAGTTAACTCCATCATGGATGTTAATTCTTTATTCATAGCAACCTTCCTTTCTTAACTATGAATCTTATCGTTAAAAATACCGATAACTAATAAATCATATGATTAAATCCCTCTAAACTTTACATAAAAAGTCAAACAATCGCGATTGTTTGACTTTTTATGTAACTGTTATGTTTAATTTTGTTTCCTCTTCATCCATAAAACGATGATTGAGCCATTGATCGCCACGTAAACGAATCACATAAAGGATGCTTCGAACGGCCCAATCAACGAACATCGCAATAAAAATTCCTGCCACTCCCCAACCTAGTACCACTCCAAATAAGTAACCCAATCCTACTCGAAACATCCACATTCCAATGATGGCCGTCATCATCGTATACTTTCCATCGCCTGCTCCTTTTAAGCCACCAGGTAAAACAAAAGAAAAAGCCCAGATTGGTATAGCTAGTGCGTTAAGTTGAATCAAGCGAGTGGCATAACTTAACACCTCTGAATTATCCGTATAAAGCGCAACAAAATACCAGACAGTCGGAATAGAAAAAGCGCCCAAAATAACTAAACAAACAACCCCGAAGCGGGTAATAAAACGAAGAGGATCTCTTGCTAAAGCCGTTTCTTTACGACCAATTTCTTGCCCTACAATTGTGGTTGTCACAGTCGTTAATGAATTTTCTGGAATGTTAATCAAATTAATAATAGAATTAGCGATTGAGTTCGAAGACATGGCAATGGCCCCTATCCCCCCAATAAACACTTGTGTCAGTAATTTACCTAAGTGGAAAATAATAGATTCGATTCCCGCAGGTACCCCTACATAAAAGATCTGACGTAAATAATTAAATTGTGGACGATACAATTGGATTTTTCCAAACTGAATGGCCTTCTTCCCCTTTATTAAAATCCACATCACATAAAGGGTTCCAATCACACGAGCTAAAGAAATTCCTAAGGCTGCACCGACAATCTCCCATTTAAACACATATAAGAAAAGATAAGTTAAAAGAATATTAAAGATATTAGCGACGACATTACTAATCGCTGCTATCTTTGTATCCCCAGCACCTCTTAAAATTCCATTAGCCATTAAAGTTAAGGCCATAAATGGAAAGCTAAATAATACAATACTAAAATAAGTAATTCCATACTCCATCACTTGAGGTTCTACTCCGTGATAAACAAGTTGAATTAAGGGTCGATTAAATACGAGTAACAATATCATAATAAAAATGGAAATAAAGGTTGTTGATATAATACCTTGCATCGTAGCCTCATTTGCTTTTGCGTAATCGTTACGCCCAACATATTGTGCGACCACAACCGTTCCCCCCATAGCAAATGCTGTAAATACTGAAATAAATAAATAGCTAAAGGAATCAATCATAGAGATAGCAGAAACAACATGAATCCCAACATCTCCTTCCAAATTAGAAGATAGCATGGTGTTCATCATTCCCATCGTTGTTGTAAGGATCTGCTCTATTAAAATAGGAATTCC
Organism: Turicibacter sp. T129; assembly: GCF_025594975.1. Lineage (NCBI taxonomy): Bacteria > Bacillati > Bacillota > Erysipelotrichia > Erysipelotrichales > Turicibacteraceae > Turicibacter > Turicibacter sp. T129. The sequence continues at coordinate 1,823 of NZ_JAMQUU010000076.1, forward strand.
AAGCACCATAATTTCTTTCTTCAACCGTTTCAATTCTTTCAATTTTTCCCACCCCTCATTTAGACCTTTTCAACACCTATTATAGGTTGATTCACATCAAAACGATATGAGCTTATGCCACATTAAAAATTAATTAAATGACAGTTTACCATGTTTCTTCGATACAAAAAAAGAGCACCATGAGTTGATGCTCTTTTTGGTTTTACTGTTACTTATCGTGCTAACCAACCACCATCGACAGCTATTGTATATCCATTGACATAATCACTTGCTGAGCTTGCTAAAAAGACAACAGGTCCTTTTAAATCTTCTGGTGTCCCCCAACGATCAGCTGGAATACGTCCTAAAATTTCTGAACTACGTTGTTCGTCAGCACGAAGTTGTGCTGTATTAGCGGTTGCCATATATCCTGGAGCAATCGCATTAATATTAATCCCATGTTTTGCCCATTCATTGGCCATTAACATCGTAATCCCTTTTACCCCTGACTTACTCGCTGTATAAGATGGCACACGAATTCCACCTTGAAATGATAACATTGATGCAATATTAATAATTTTTCCACCTGTTCCTTGTTTCATAAATTGATTGGCTGCTGCTTGACAGAAGAAGAAAACAGATTTTAAGTTTAAATTAATAACGTCATCCCAATCTTTTTCTGAAAACTTAACTGAATCCTCACGACGAATAATTCCTGCATTATTGACTAAAATGTCGATATGTCCAAACTCAGCAATAGCTTGATCAATAATCGATTGAATTGGATCTGTTGACATTAAATTTGCTTCAATCGTTAAACAACGGCGTCCAACTGCTTCAACGGCTGCCTTAACTTCATCCATTGAACTAATTCCTACAGCGACAATATCAGCACCTGCTTCAGCTAATCCGACTGCCATTCCTTGTCCTAGTCCAACAGCTGCTCCTGTAACGATTGCTACTTTTCCATCTAACTTAAATTGTTCTAAAATCATACTATTCCCCTTTTCTTTTTTATCGTTTCATTCCAACTGAACCCGTTTGGCTCATTAAGTCTTTGACTTCTTGATCGTGAGTTAATAAAACATCTCCATTCATCGTATGTTTTAGAACCCCACATGCTAATCCGTAATTTAATGCTTCCTGATATGTTTGACGGTTTAAATCTAATTCATTTAACACGCCTGCCACAAATGCATCTCCCGCTCCGACACGGTCAATAATTTCAAATTGGTACGTTTGATTGGTGGTATACACATCACCCGTTTTGGTATAACAGTACGCACTTAAACAATTTTGATGAGTGGATTGTTGTTCACGAACCGTTCCAAAAACTGCTTGACAGTGACTGTTAGCCATGAAGTAATGAAATACAGCTTTACGCTTAGCATCTACTGATTCAAAGGCTTGCTCTAAGCGGTATCCACCAATGGTTTCAATATCATATAAGCTTCCAAAAACAATATGAACATATGGTAAGATTTCACGAATCACCGTAGACGCTTCTTCAACAGTCCATAATTTTGCACGATAATTAAAATCAAAACTAATCGTTAATCCACGTTCAAACGCCACTTTAACTAACTCAAGTGTAAATTCTCTAATCTCTTTTCCTAAAGCTAGGGTAATTCCACTGACATGCAAATGAGTACGATCCGATAAAACTTCGTCTATATCAAGCGTATTTGCCTCCATCTGGGCAATGGCTGAATATTTTCGGTTATAAATAACATTCGAAGCGCGTAACGAATAACCTACCTCAACGTAATAGCTTCCTAATATGTCACCTTTAAGTTTAGTTGGTGTTAAATCGATTCCATATTGTCTGAGTGATCGATAAGCAGCAATTCCTAATGGATTATCAGGTAATACTGTCGCAAATCTAACATCATGGCCAAAATTCGCTAAAGCAATCGCGATATTTACTTCGCTCCCCCCATACGTGACATTTAAACTTCGGCATTGTTCTAATTTATCATGAGCCGGTGGAGTTAGACGTTGCATAACCTCCCCCAAGGTTACAAACTTCTTCATTTTCATCACCTAGTTCTTTCTAGCATTTGCTACTTTTTCAACAAATTGTCTAGCTAATTCTGTTACAGCTGCATAGTCACCGGATTTAGCTGGAGCTGTTAAATCTCCACCTACACCGACGGCCACACATCCATTTTTAATCCATTGATCGACATTCTCTAAGCTAACGCCACCTGTTGGCATAATATTCGCTTGTGGAAGAGGTCCTTTCACTGCTTTAACGAAGCTTGGTCCAAATGCACTTCCAGGGAATAATTTAACAATATCTACTCCTGCTTCCATCGCTGTGATGACTTCTGTAATCGTCATACATCCTGCCATGTAAGGAACTTGATATCGATTACATAATTTAGCTGTTTCTAAATCAAATCCTGGAGAGACGATATATTTAGCACCTGCTAAAATCGCAATACGAGCTGTTTCACTATCTAATACGGTTCCAGCACCAATTAACATGCTTGATCCAAACTCTTTGACTAATGATTTAATCACTTCATCAGCAAAAGGTGCGGTGAAAGTTAACTCAATCGCTTTAATTCCACCTGCTAAACAGGCTTTTGAGATTTCAATTCCTTGCTCTTCGTTTTCAGCACGAACAACAGCTACGACACCTGTTTCACAAATTTCCTTAATGACTTCATATTTTTTCATAAGACACCTCTTCTACTTTTTTACCTAGTGTATTTTTATTTTAAATCTTTCATAGCGACATGATCCATGTCATCAAATGTAATATTTTCTCCACACATTCCCCATATAAATGTATAACGACTTGTTCCAACCCCTGAATGAATCGACCAACTTGGAGAAATAACCGCTTGTTCATTACGAACGACTAAATGACGAGTCTCTTGTGGTTGCCCCATAAAGTGAAAAACGTTGCTAGTTTCATCTAAATCAAAATAGAAATAAACTTCCATTCGACGTTCATGTGTATGACATGGCATCGTATTCCACATATTATTTGGTGCTAAAATCGTCATTCCCATCACTAATTGACATGACTTGCATACCGCGGGGTGAACGTATTGATTAATCGTACGCTTATTTGATTCCGCATCCGATCCTAAGTGAACTTTATTTGCTTTTTCAAGTGTAATCAAAGTATGTGGATAAGACTGATGAGCTGGCGCACTATTGAAATAAAATTTAGCAGGCTGGCTTGCATCTACTGATTTAAAAGTGATTTCTTTAACGCCCATTCCAATATAGAGTCCATCTTGATAATCAAGTTCATACGCTTCACCATCTAGTGTAATGATTCCTTTTCCACCGATATTAATAATTCCACCTTCACGACGTTCAAAGAATGTTTCAACCCCCATTTCTTTGCCGGCTTCTAGTGTTAAAATCTCCTCAACAGGTTGAATCCCTCCAGCAATAATCCGATCATTATGTGAATATGTTAAGTTTGCTTCATCTTTTACGAAGACGTCTTCAATTAAGAAATGCTCACGAAGCTCCTCAGTTGTATAATGTTTCACATCATTTGGATGATTTGAATAACGTGTATTTAATTTCATTTTTATGATTCCCCTCTCACTTGTTTATTCTCGATATCCTAATAACCTCGAAATTTCTTTTGCCGCTTCAACCACTTTTTTAATATCCTCTTCGGCTTGATATTCCTCTTTATATAGATTAACCACACCAATGGCTGATGAAACAACACCATGATAATCAAAAATCGGAGCAGCAATGGCGTAGGTGTATTCTTCATTTTCACGATTTCCAATCGCATAACCACGTTCTTTGATTATCAATAACTCTTGAGTTAACGCCTTTTTTGATGTAATCGTCCGTTTCGTCATCGGATATAAATCCAATTTATCAATTAACTCCAATTGATGTTTAGAAAAAGCTAAGATGGCCTTTCCGATACTGGTCGAATGTAAATAAGCAACCTCTCCCACTTCTGGTGTTGCAATAATCTTTTTTGCGGGCTCATGTTTTAATGTATAAAGTAAACTTCCATTATTCTCTTTTGCTAACAAAGTGGTAGTTCTAATTTCTTGAGATAGCCGCTTCATGATTGGACCTGCACTATTGAGTAATAATGAGGTCTTGGAGTACATATTTCCAATGGCATATGCCTTCACACCGATCGCATACGTTTTCAAGCGTTGTTCCTTAATATACAGCATATTTAACTGCACGAGCGTTTCTAAAATATCAAATGCACTCGTTTTAGGCATATTCAATGCTTTTGCGATCTCATTCAAAGTTAGCCCATCTTGACTAGAGGCAATTAAATCTAAGATTTCAATCGTTCGTTGTGTCGTTCGATTAATTTTCATATTAATTTCATTCCTTCATGACGAGTTGTCATCTCTTAGTTAAATGTTTTTAAGAACGTTGCACTCTTGACGATGTCGTCTCCAACTACTCCTTCAAATATCATGATAGGTTCTATTGGTAACTCTTTAATTCTTTCTAATAGGTAGGCATAATCAAGTAATCCTTGACCAGGAGCGACCTGCTTTAACTCACCATTTTCAATAATAAAGTCTTTAGCATGAATGATTCGAATATCTTGTCGGAAGAGTTCAATCATTTCATCAATAATAGCCCGTTGATTCTTATAATTGTGAATGGAAAGTAAGTTAAACAAGTCAAAGGTGACACGAATATGATCATGAGCCAACTCATCCATTAATCGTCTCAAGCGTTTAGGTGATGAAATGACGTGATGATAAGCTGGTTCAATGGCCACATAAACACCTTCTGTTTGAGCGACTTCTAGTAACTGTGAGAAAATGCGCTTCACTTCTAAAAATGCTTCTTCACTACTATTTTGTTCGTGAAAGGTCCATTGATCATCGTTATAAGATCCTGTCTCAGTCCCCACTAAATTCGTGTTAAATTGTTTCGCTACTTTTAAATGTTTTTTAAAATATTCAACCGCTTGCGCTACCTTATCCTTATTACTATGAATGGGGTTAAAGTAAGCACCTAACATGCCCACCTCAATGTGATTCATTTGTAACTGTTGACTCAACTCATTGATAAAACTTTCATCATCAATCAATAACTGAGGTTGATCGGCTTCAATAGCTTTAGCCAACACTAATTGAATAAAAGGAAAGTGATGATTTTTTAAAGATTGAATGAGTTGTTGTGTTGGTGATCGTCCTAAATCATGAGCACGAATTCCTAATTTCATATAAAAGATAACCTCCTAATTATATCAAACTCATTTGTATCAACTGTGAAAAATATATAAAAATTCAGTTTATAACGTCACACCTGATTTCCAAATATCGATTTCACGATGACCATTTCGTTCGTTATTTGTCCATTTTCCACTACAAACATCACAAACATAATTAATAAAATCTTCGACTACTTCTTCTGTTGTTGAAGCTGTTAATAGAGTACTCGCATCATAATCGATCCAATGTTTCTTTTTAATCGCTAATTCATGATTAGTTGCTACCTTAATCGTTGGAACAAATCCTCCAAACGGCGTTCCTCGTCCCGTGGTAAATAAGACTAAATGACATCCCGCGCTTCCTAAAGCAGTGACTGCCACTAAATCATTTCCTGGACCTTGTAATAAATTTAATCCCCGTTGTGTCACACGGTCTGTATAGCTTAACACATCAATCACATTTGAGGTTCCAGCTTTTTGTGTACATCCTAATGATTTATCTTCAAGGGTTGTAATTCCCCCAGCCTTATTTCCTGGGCTTGGATTTTCATAACACACTTGATGATTGCGTTCATAGTAGCCTTTAAAGTCATTAATTAAATGAACAATTTTATTAAATGTCTCTTCATCTTTTGCACGATTCATTAAGATTGTTTCTGCTCCAAACATTTCTGGAACTTCTGTTAAAACGGTCGTTCCCCCACTTCTAACGATATAATCTGATAAATAGCCAAGTAGCGGGTTAGCTGTAATTCCTGAGAATCCATCACTTCCTCCACATTTTAACCCAATCTTCAGATTACGAAGTAACGCTGTTGCCCGATAATCTTGTTTCATTAGATCATACAACTCTTTTAGAATCGTCACACCTGCTTCAACTTCATCCTCAACCTCTTGTGATACTAAAAAGCGAACGCGTTCCTCATCATAATCACCAAGCGTTTCTTTAAAGACCTCCACTTGATTATTTTCACAGCCGAGACCTAAAACTAAAACGCCTCCCGCATTTGGATGCTTTACGATATTTTGTAAAATAGCACGTGTTGTTTCGTGATCATCCCCCATTTGTGAACACCCAAATGGATGAGAAAATGCAAACACCCCATCAATAGCTAAGTTTTCAGTCTGAGCTAAAAACTCATTTTTAATGATTTCGGCCGTTTTATTGACACATCCAACGGTTGGGATAATCCAAAGTTCATTTCGAATTCCAATCTCCCAATTTTTTCGATAATAAGCACGAATCTCTCGATCCATCAGCGGTTTAATGTCTGGCTTTAAGTTGGGTTGATATTCATACGACAAACAATCATTTAAATTTGTTTTAATATTATGAGTATGAACATGTGTTCCAGGTTCAATCTCTTTTAGCGCATGACCAATCGGATATCCATATTTAATAATAAAATCATTGTTTGAAATTTTAGAGATCGCTATCTTATGTCCTTGTTTGATGTTTTCTTTAACGATTAATGGTTCTCCATTAATCGTTAAAGTACTACCACTTTCTAAGTCAGTTAAAGCAACGATAACGTTATCATCTTCATGTAACTTGATATAGTGTCTCATGCTCCCACCACCATATCTGTTAAAGCCTCTTTCACCCCATGGCTTAAAATACTAGAGGTCATACTAACTATTTCTTTTGTTAATTGTGGGATTGCATTTAAATCAAGCCCCCAATGATTTTTCATACCTAAAAAGGCTGAAACGATTTCCTCTAAACTCATCTCATTTGATTCGTATTTAGACCATAATTCATGATAGTAATTCAATAATTCAGGCTCATCTTGAAGTGCAATCGGATCATTTCCACGAATACCACGATAAAAAACAAAAGCACTTGCTAATGAGAACGCCATATTTTTCGGGAATTGACCAAATCTCTCCACATAATCTAAGGCTGTTGGCAACAAACGACTTTTAAATTTAGCACTAGAATTTAAAGCGATTGACATTAATTCATGTCTTACACGTGGATTATTAAAACGATCATAGACTTCTTTCGCAAATTGATGTAACTCCTCACTAGTTAAGTACTTTTCAGTGGCTGGAACCATTTCATGTTCCACTGTTTGATGAAGGTATTTCAATAATGTTTTATCCGCCATTGTTTCTCCGACAGTATCAATTCCACTTAAGTAAGCCACTGGCACCATTAATGTATGAAGTCCATTTAAAATACGCACTTTTCGAATTTTATAAGGTTTAATATCTTTAACGAATAAAATATTTAATCCCGCTTCTGCTCCATTTAACACCTCAGAGATGCCATTACGATCCTCAATAACCCATAAATGGAATACTTCACCGAGTACTAAATTATGATCAATATATCCTAGTTGGTCGGTCAACTCTTCAATTCGAGTCGCTGGATAACCTGGAACAATACGATCTACTAATGTATTGGTAAAGGTATTTGCTTCCTCTAACCATGTCATGAAATCTTCGCTTAATCCATGAATTTTAGCTAAAGCTTTCACACAGCGGTATAGTTCATCCCCATTATTATCAATTAACTCGCATGGAACAATATATAATCCTTTTGATGGATCTCCATTGAAAATTTGATAACGATGATATAGAAAAGCTAACACTTTACCAGGAAATGTTTTAGGAGGTGTAGCATCAATTGAATCATTTTCATCTAAAACAATTCCTGATTCGGTTGTATTTGAAATTAATAACTCTAATGTATCAATCTCAGCTAGTTTTAAGTAATCTTCGTATGACTCATAAGGATTCACAAACATTTTTAAACTATCAATAATTTGTGATTTTGAGATAAACTCATTATTTTGAACTCCTTCTTGAATCAACGTGTATAATCCATCTTGTTTTTCCAATTCTTTAACACGTCCAAATTCTAACGGTTGAACAACAGCAATATCACCGTTAAACAGACCTGCATTATTTAATTCTTGTAACATCCAATCAACAAAAGCTCGTAAGAAATTTCCTTCTCCAAATTGAACTACTTTGATCGGACGATTTGGTCGTTGAATCATTGACTCATTTAAAATATTCATAAAGCCCCCCACTGTTCTAATTAATCTATTAAATTAAAGAATTGTTTTGAGTTGTAATAACAAATATCTTGAACAATTTGTCCTAAAAGGTCCATATCGGCTGGATATTCCCCTAATTCAACATACTCTCCAAGTAACTGACATAATAACCGTCTAAAGTACTCATGACGTGGGAACGATAAGAAACTTCTTGAGTCTGTTAACATCCCAACAAATTTTGATAACACTCCATTAGCTGCTAATGCACGCATTTGATCATTCATCCCATCTTTATGATCATTGAACCACCAAGCTGAACCAAATTGAATTTTACCTGGTGTCATTCCATCTTGGAAACATTGCATTAACGTCACAATTTTGTGATTATCACTTGGATTTAAATCGTAAATGATCGTTTTTGGTAAGTTTCCATTTACATTTAAGGCATTTAAGAATTTCGATAATTTTTGTGTATCTAATGAATTATTAATTGAGTCATATCCCGTATCTGGTCCTAATTTTTCAAGCATGGTCGTATTATTGTTACGCATCGCTCCGATATGAAATTGCATCACCCACCCACGTTTGTGATATTGTTCTCCAAGGAATAGATACATTTGAGTTTTATATTTCTCAACTTCTTCTTTAGTTAATGGCTCATGAGCGAGGGCTTTTTTCAAAATAACATCGGCTTCCTCTTTAGTTGACTCAGTAAAGGCTAAAACATCGACCCCATTATCAGATGCTTTACATCCGCAGCTGATAAAGAAATCCATACGTGCTTCTAATGCATTAAACAAATCGTCTAAATTCTCAATGTTATAACCAACGACAGTTCCTAACTGTGAAACCCAGTCATTAAACCAACTTAATTCAATATTTGCTGCTTTATCCGGTCTAAATGTTGGTAAGATCTTCGTTTTAAAAGTTCCTTCTTTGCGTATTAATTGATGATATTTTAAATCATCACAAGGATCATCTGTTGTACAAATGACATCCACGTTCATTTGATCAATCAAGCCACGTACACGATACTCTGGTGTCGCTAATAATCGATTGCACTCTTCATAAATGTCTTTTGCTGTTTTAGCACTTAATGAGGTTTTAATATTGAAGTAGCGTTGAAGTTCTAAATGCGTCCAGTGATATAATGGATTTCCAATTAAATAGGGCATAGATTTTGCCCATTCATTAAATTTTTCTTCGCTATCAACGGTCCCTGTAATAGCATCTTCTGAGACACCTAACGTACGCATCGCACGCCATTTATAGTGATCGCCCCCAAGCCAAACTTCGGTAATATTATTAAACTGTTTATTTTCATAAATCTCCTTTGCACTTAAATGACTATGAAAATCAATAATTGGCATTTGTTTGGCATAGTTGTGATATAACGTTTGAGCTGTTTCGTTATATAGCAGAAAATCTTCATTCAAAAACTCTCTCATTTCAATTCCTCTCTATCCTCGTTTTAATTTTAACTTCACTTCTGAATTGGTCACAATTTCATGCAATCCTTTTTTTCCAAATAAAACAGGTAAACAAACTAAATAGCATGAAAAGACTTTAGAAACATATTCGCGTGTCATCATTGCAAAATAAGTTAATTCAGTTTCATCCATTGTTTCAACGGTACAAAACACCATCGTTTTTCCAATCGTAGTATGATCGAGCCAAAATAATGATTGGAGCATAATGGGGATGAGTGCAATCAGACAGACTTCACTTATTGTCAGCAAAAAGAAAGGTTCCTCAAACATTCCATTTAGTTGCCCGGCTAGAAAAATTCCAATAGCACTTCCCCCAACTAAGACGGCAATATCAATTAATTCAGCAATCAATCTTCTTAATAACATCCTCTGTCACCACCTTTTTAATCTGTTTGAGCACGAGCTCCTCTCCTTTAATCCCTTCAAATGTCAGATGTTTTAACTCTACTTCGTTTACATTGGTCATTATTAACCCTTCTTTACAATACATTCGAATATCATCCATCATGGCAGGGTAGCTTGGCAAGGCCTCTTTATTAAAGGAAAAATGACAATCTGTCAGTTTAATTTTTTCAATGGGTTGTTCGGGTAATCCGTAGAAATAACCAGCAACCGCTTCACAATCCATGCAATAAAGTTTTTCGAAATCACAATCTCGAATCAATGGCGTTCGGTCATCAACGACTAAAGTTTCTTTTGTTTTAACATAGTCACTATGTCCATCTGGATCACAGAAATAGAAACTATTAATAACTAATGGCGAAATCACTTTCGTCATTTTAATTTTGCTAAACTTAATTTTTTCAATAACTGCATCACGCCCACGCCCACGTCGTGTTTTAATTCGTAATCCACGATCGGTTTCATTAAATAAACAACGTTCAACTAAAATATTATTGACTCCGCCTGCCATCTCACTTCCAATCACGACAGCTCCATGGCCAAAATTCATGCTACAATTTCGAATACAAATATTTTTTGATGCTCGTTTTAACCGGCGTCCTAAATAAATCTTTCCAGATTTAATCGCAATACAATCATCTCCCACTGAAAAATACACACCTACAATTAAGACGTTTTCACACGATTCAGGATCTAATCCATCAGTATTAGGAGAATCTTTAGGATTGATAATCTTTAAGTCAGCAAATATTAAATCTTTTGACCAGAGTGGATGAATGGTCCAAGATGGTGAGTTGGTAAATGTCATTCCCTGAACGGATATCTGTTCACAATTTATTAGTTGAAATAATCGTGGACGCCATGCACCTCGTTTGTTTTTTGGATATTTCCACCAATCGCTATTAGCGTTCCCATCTAAAATACCTTCTCCAATAATCTTGACATTTGAAACATTGATCCCTTGAATTAAAGCAGTAAAAGTATCTAACGGATTCCCTTCCCAAGAACCTAAGTAATACTCGTCATGATTTTGAGTCGTGAGATAGCCTGGTAAAATCGCACCACTTTCTGGTGTGACATCATAAAGAAGTCTAGCTCCTTTTTCAAATTCAAGCGTTAAATTAGATTTCAAGAAAATGGTTTTAACTCGATATGTTCCTTTCGGAATCAAAACCCGTCCATTAACTGGACACGACATAATCGCTGTTTGAATCGCTAAGGTATCATCGGCTATTCCATCACCTTTGGCATTAAATCGTGTAACATTTAAACAGACATACTCTTCATTTGTTGTAAAGTTTAATTGAGTCGATTGATTTGAAGATTCTTCAATTAAAGTTAATTGATACGTCGTATTAGGTGTTAAATCATAGATGCTAAATACATTATCGTGACCATGTTTTTTATAAATCTTATCATTAATAAGGATAGTATACGGTGTGAGGGTTTGAACAATCTCATCATTTTCAAGTTCAAATAAGGCACTCGTTGAAGAAGTAAACAGTAAATTAATTTTCATGAGAATAACCACCCATTAAATATTCAGCGTATGCCATCATCAGTGGGCCAATTCCTTTCGCTTCATCTGGAACAACTTTTTCTGAAATATAATAATCAAAACTTCCATCACGCACCACTCCATTAAAGCTTCCTAGCCCAGCAACTTCACAAATTCCTCCAATGTGATAACCTGTGGAATCTTCATAACCATAAATATCAAGAATCCCTTGTAATCCTTTTAACGCTTTTTTGGCATAACTTTTATCTAAAATATCTAAACGGATTCCTTTGAGAATCGAGTAAATCACCATCGCACTACCTGAGACTTCTAGATAATTCCCTTCACGATCGATTTGATCAATCACTTGATACCATAATCCACTCTGTTGATCTTGAAATGGGAGGATGGCATCAATACTCTCAATAAACATATCAATTAGACCTTTATAATACTCAAAGATGGTTTCACTCATTTGATCAATCGAGTCAATTAGGGCCATTAGTAGCCATCCCTCAGCACGCAACCAATAATTTGGTGATAACCCCGTTTCTTTATCACACCAAAATAGACTTTTTGATTCATCAAATGCGTGATAGTATAAACCATTATCAGAGTTGCGGTGTGTTTGATAAACCTCCATAAATTGATGATAGATATCCTCATAGTTTTGAAGTCCATTAAAGACCGTTTCATATTGAGTATAAAAAGGTAACGCCATATAAAGCCCATCTAACCATACTTGATATGGATATCGATTCTTATGCCAAAAGTTCCCTGATTTTGTTCGTGGATGTGTTCGTAACTGATCCATCTGATGTTCAATCGCGACTCTGTAACGCTCATCTTTCGTTTTTTGATAAGCATCAAATAAAACTTTTCCTGCATTGACATGATCAATATTATATTCTGAGGCTTTGTAACCTTTTAATGTCCCCTTTGCGTCAACAAACTCATTTAAATACCTCTCGACAAAACTCCAATACTCGTCGTCGTTTGTTGCACGGTATAAATCGACGGCTCCTTTTAAGATAACACCATCCTCATAGCACCAAAATCCTTTATAAGGTTTGAACTGCTTTAAGTATGTTTTAAAATATGGTTCTAACTGCTGCACCTTCTACCAACCCTCCACCTCGTGATTTTCATATATAGTTAAATAACTAATGGCTAAAGCCATTAGTTATTTCATCTGGATTCTATTCTTTTGATCCTGTTGTTGCAATTCCATCAATGAAGTAACTTTGTGCACAATAGAATAAAAGAATACATGGGATAATCGACATTAATGACATGGCAAAAATATTACGATATTGAACTGAAGAATCTGTATTATCCATTGCTAAACGCATCGCAATCGATAATGGATATTTTTCAATAGTTGAGATATAAATTAATGGTCCTTGGAAATCATTCATTCCCCACATAAACGTTAACAATGCCACAGTAATAATTGATGGTTTCATAACTGGAATTAAGATATGAACCAAAGTTTGGAATGAGTTACATCCATCCATTTTAGCTGCTTCATCTAACTCTTTCGGAATCGTTCGCATAAACTGAATGAGCATAAAGACAAAGAATGAATTGGTTGCAAATGCACTATCTAACCAGAGTGGGATATGTGTATCTAATAAACTTAAGTCACGCCAGAATAAGTATAATGGAATACGGAAGACAACATCTGGCATTAATAGTGTCCCAATAACAAGCGCAAACACAATCTTTTTAAATTTAAATGAACGTCTTGTTAAGACATAAGCAGTTAAAATACTTGAAATAACTGTAAAGATCGTTCTTGGAATTAAGAAATATAATGAATTTAAAAAATAATGGCCTAATGAGAACGGGGTATTCGTTTTCCATCCATTCATAAAAGATTCCAATCCATTGACTGGATTTTTCGGCCAAAAGGCCGCTGATGTAAAAATTTCTGAATTTTCTTTGAAACAAGCGCCAACAAGCCATAGAAGCGGGTACATCATAAATAATCCAACGACTGCAAGGATTGTATAGCGCGTATAAACATTAACTTTTCGTTTTAAACTACTTGTCATGATGACTCAACCTCCTTAATCGTTATAATGTACCCAATAATTTGAACTTCTAAATACAACTGCTGTTAATGCCATGATAATAATAAACATAATCCATGAAGCTGCAGAGGCATATCCCATTTTGAAACTACTAAACGCATTTTTGTAGATGAAAAGGTTTAATAAATAAGTTGAATTTAATGGGCCTCCATCTGAGATTAAGTAAGCTGAGTTAAATTCTTGGAATGATTTAACAAGCAATTGGACGGCATTGAATAAGATAACTGGTGTAATCATAGGCACCGTAATCGTGAAAAATGAACGCCATTTTCCTGCCCCATCAATTGATGCTGCTTCATAAAGCGATTGTGGGACATTTTGTAAAGCCGATAAGAAGATTACCATGACTGATCCAAACTGCCAAGCTTTCAGTAAGCTTAATACAATCAGTGCGTATCTTGTATCTGTTAACCACATTACTGGTTCAAGTCCCACCATTTCTAACATGGCATTAATGACTCCATCATTTCCAAAAATAAATTTCCAAACGATCGAAACGGCAACACTTCCTCCTAAAATTGAAGGAATATAATACGCGGTACGGAAGAAGTTAACCCCCTTAATTTTGAAGTTTAAGATATATGCAATAAATAATGCAAAGACAAGTACTAATGGTACGGTTAAAAATACATACTTAAACGTTACGATTAACGATGTTTTAAATAATTCATCTTCAAATAATAATTGTTGATAATTTTGTAATTTTACCCATTTCGGTTCACGAATCAAGTTATTTTGTTGAAAACTTAAAAGTAATGCATTAAAAAATGGATTGAGTTTAAACACTAAAAATCCGATGAACCACGGTAAAATATACAAGTATGCACTATTAAATTTAAACTTTTTTTTGACTTTCTCTTGTTTCTCAATGATATGTGTAGACTTCTTTACATTTTCCACTTTCTATCGCCCCATTGCTTCATCCATAATTCTTGGCATCTCTTTGATAACCTTTTGTGCCGCTTCCTCTGGAGTCATTGTACCAAAGACAACGGCTTCTCCAGCCCCCTCATATAAATCTTTTACTGTTGTATACTCATAAAATGGATGCATAATTGTTGCTTCCACATTTGCATGTAAGTTATACGCTTCAACTGCTGCACCAGTTAATAACCCTTTTTCAACTAGAAGATCATAAGCTGCTTGGTTGGCAGGAATCCCACGTTGTGTTCCCATGATTTCAACGGCTTCTGGATCCGTTAACATAAACTCTAAGAATTTAGCGACTTCTTCAGGATTCTTTGCATTTTTACTAATTGCAAATCCCATCGCAGGTTTTTGAATGTTACCTGTTAACTTCGCTCCATCCATTGTAAATTGTTCAAATGGAGCTACTTCTTGTCCATCTTCTAAGGTATCGATATATTTTGTAACACTCGAATCCCATTCGTTAATTCCACCGTATTCCCCTGTGATCCATTTCGGATTTTTCTCATCTAAATCATTTGAATCAACACTTCCGGCTGGCATCACGTGATTTTCAACCATATCTGCTAGTAATTGATATCCTTTAGCTAACTCTTCAACTGAATAGTTGATGTTTCCCTCTGCATCAAAGAATGTTTGACCGGTTTCTTGCTCTAAGTAACTAAATACAAGATACATCATTCCAGCTTTTCCTAATTTACTTAAGGCATAGTAGTTATCACCAAGTTGTTCCTGAATGGTATTTCCTGCTGCCATTAAGTCATTCCATGTTGAGGGTACTTCAATTCCTGCTGATTCATACAACGTTGTATTAATAAATGGAACACGTGCTGTAATACTTGTTGGTAAAGCTAAAAGATTTCCTTCAATACTCATTGCATCTAATAACGAAGTACTATAGTTACTTAAGTCAATCGTGTCTGATAATTCATTTAAGTCATAGTAACCTTCTCCATCTGGTGAATAGATCCATAACCAGTTATAATTCACTTGCATTAAATCAGCATTCATTCCCCCTGAATATTCTGCCGTGTATTTATCCTGATATCCCGACCATGCATAATACTCAGGGACGATCGTGACATGAGGATTTTTCTCCATGTATAAATTAATTACCTCAAGTGTTGCTTCATGACGTGAGTCACCTCCCCACCATGAAAAACGAAATGATACGGGATCTTGTGTTCCAGAATTATTGTTATCTTCTGTTGATTCAGATAATGTTACTGATTTGTCACTATTTGAACCTTCATTTCCTGAACAAGCAACTAATGATGTTGCACAAGCAATAACTGTTGCTAATGATAAAACTTTTTTCACTAAAAACCCTCCCTAAAAATTAAAAATTTAATCATTACTTCCTTTTTAGTGATTCCATACTTGACGATACCCCTGATTATCGTTCGTATATACGAATATCGTTCGTATATACGAATACCATTCGTATGGAAACGCTTAAGTATAAAATATCACAAATTATAAGCGGTTACAATATAGGGTGTAGGGCTTTCATATGTACTTTTTTGACATCTTTATTCGCTTGTTACTGAAGTTTCATACAAATACAATAATAAAAACAAAAAACGACGTAAACTTTTATCAAGCTTACGTCGCCTTTACATTAATCTTTTCTTATTTAATCTTACAGTGCATATAGTCATCCACTTCATCCCAAGGAACGATAAATCCACTTCCTTTGGCACAAAAAACCGATCCCGAAGGGTTTAAGCGATCAGCAACTTTATCATAAGCTATTTCTGAAATAACCTCTTCTGGATTATGACAAATATCATATCCCGCAACATTTAATGAGATTCTTCCGGCTCCTTTCGTATAGGATAAAAATTCACTCGGATAATCCATAAAAGTAGCCACTGGAACAGTTCCAGTAATCAAACATTTATTTTCTTGAACGATTGGGTTGTCAAATTTTCCAGACATCTTTTTTAAATCGGTTAAGATTCGTCCCATTAAATCCATCTCTACTTCGAATTTAACGGTATAATATGGTTCCAACAAGAGATTCTTAGCTTGTTCTAATCCTTGACGAATGGCACGATACGTCGCCTCTCTAAAATCTCCACCTGACGTATGTTTCTGATGGGCACGCCCTGTGATGAGTTTAATATGAACATCAGTTAAAGATGATCCTGTTAAAATCCCAAGATGTGTTTTCTCAAAGATATGTGTTTCGATTAATTTTTGATAGCTTAATTCTAATTCTTCTGTTGAACACACGGATTCAAAGGTCACCCCACTTCCTCTTTGACCAGGCTCTAATTGTAGGTGAACTTCCGCATAATGCTTCAATGGCTCATAATGCCCGCTTCCAATGACTTGATTTGTAATAGTTTCTTGATAAATAACTTTTCGCGGACTAAATTCAATTGAAAGATCAAATCGTTTTTGGACGATTTCTTTTAAGACTTCTAGCTGAATACTTCCCATCACGGAAACATCAATAGACTGTGTGACTTCATTCCATAAAACCAACAGCATCGGATCTTCATCTTCTAATTTTTTAAAAATAGCTAATACATCTTTGGCATTTAATGATTGAGAATAGAGTACAGACACACGCATGACAGGTTGTAATAATCCCTCTTCCCTCTTAACTTCATGACCAATTATTTGACCTGCCATAGTATGTGTTAATCCGGTTACCCCAATCAGTTCACCTGCCTGTGCAATCGGTGTCGTTTCAAATTTCTTTCCTTGATAATAACGTATTTGATTTACTTTCTCTCCTTCTTCAGTCGCGGATGTTTTAATTGAATCTTTTACGGCTAAATTCCCACTCAACACTTTTAGATAAGTAATTCGATCCCCTTTTTCATCATAGCGAATTTTATAAACGCTTCCTTTAAAAGGAGCTGTACGATCATATGTCGTTTCTGTTAACTCATCAAACTGTTTTAAAAAAGAGGTAATTCCGATATTTTTTAAGGCTGATCCGCTAAAAACTGGACAAACATTTTGCATTCGAAGTTGCTGTTTAAAAGTTGTTAACCAAAATTGTGAATCCCGTTTATTTTCTAAGAAGTAATCGAGTAAGTCTTCATTTAACTCTGCTAATGGCTCGATAATTTCAATTGGTAACTCACTTAAGTCTAATTCATTTGGAAGATAAATAGGATTAACCCCTAAATTCAATCGTAACTGTGTCAAAACACGTTCAATATCAACTCCTTCACGATCCACTTTATTAATAAAGAAAACCATTGGGATATGATACTGTTTTAAGCAGTCAACAATCGTCTCGGTATGACTTTGAACGCCTTCAAATCCATTAATGATAACAATTGCATAATCTAAAACTTTAATTGCACGTTCCATCTCACTGGAAAAATCAATATGTCCAGGGGTATCGAGTAAATAATAGATGGATCCATTATACTTAAAACTCGCTTGTTCAGTAAAAACAGTGATCCCTCTTTGTTTTTCAATTGAATGATGATCCAAAAATGTATTTTGATGATCGACTCTTCCTTTTGTGCGAATTGCATTCGTTTCATATAAAATTTGTTCAGCCAGTGACGTCTTCCCAGAATCAACATGAGCAAATAATCCGATTGTTTTAAACACTCTAACACCTCAAAACTTTATTTTCGTCTCTTTTATTATAACAAACATCTATTAAAAATCATAAATAATTAGTCCCACCAAACAAACCGAACAAAAGTTTGTTTTTTGACAAGAAACTATTGAAAAAAGTTACTTTTTTTGTCATAATATAAGAGTCAGCAAGACACAAACCACCCTAACTCGTGAAGTTATCCCCTAATTAACTTCACACATTCCGAAATTCCAAACAATTTTTCAAAACGAGATCATCTTTCCAGGTCTCTTCTTCGAAAAAAGCTCACCATACTGTGAGCTTTTTTTTATTTAAATGAACTTAACAATTTCCTCAATAATCAAATCAACATTTGTAACCGTCACTGACTTTTTCTTAGCCTTGGGACAATGCTTATCCAATTTTTTAGTCATACTATGATTTAAAATATTAGTTAGCAAAATGGCGAATTTAACGCCTTGAAAATATTGATCATTATATTTTTTATCTACCTCAAAATACTTACAATTCGGTAGAATTCGCTTTAATTTTTGAATCGTAGGTGTTGCCCCTCCGACAATCATAATTTCTGCCTTATTAATTTCACTCACATCCACGGATTGTTCCAAAGTCATTTCGTACACTTGTTCCTCTGCTTCTGATGGCTCTTTTATTATTGACTCTAATTGGGCACATCTTTCTTTTAGATTCTCCAACTCTTTTTCTAACCGTTCCTTTTCATGCATTGTTGTCATTAAGTTAGACCGTAACTGTTTTAATTGAAGTTTATACATTTTCTCTTGATTCAACTTTTCCTCACTCAGGGAGAGTTTTAACAACTTATTCGTTTCTTTTACTGATTTTAAATCGCGTTTAAGTAACTCGACTTCTTTTTCCAACTGCTTCGAAATCATTTGATCCTTTAACGTATAAGAGCGGAAAAAGAACTCTCGATTTTCTTTCATCACTTGACTCATTACAAAATACGGTAATAATTCATTTAACAACTCCTCAAATGCTTCAAGTTCTGAAATAGGTAAAACTAAATCTCCGATTTCAATACTAGCTCCCTCTTCTTCAATTAGATTGTCTCCATCGGTACATAATAAAAGAGTCATTAACTGGTAGACATCTGTTATGGTTAACCGATAGACCGTGTGTTGATCAATTAATCCTAAATCTCTCATCCACTGGATGTGAGAACTTAATTTTTCTTCCTGATAACACCTCTCTAGCTTATCATTTAAAACATCGACTACATTTTGTCCTAAATAGTCAGAATAACTCCGGTAAAAGTGCTTAACTCTCTTAAACGTTATTGAATTAGGTTTCGTTAATTGATACTTGAAATATTGATAATTCAGCTCATCGGTGTCGAGTTCAAAGTCTAAAATTTTTCGTTGAATTCCGTCATAAGTGACTTTTAATTGGTTAAAAAATGTTGTCTCATCGTACTGAACCTCTAATTTTTCTAGAAAAAAATCAAAAATAGATACATCCATTAAATCACTTTGATTGATCAATTCTTCATCCTTCATTAATACCTCTAGCCCAGTATCCGAAATTAATTTACTACGACCATAATATTTTTTTAATTGTTTGTAAAGAGCCCCATACTGCTTATAGAGTTCTTCAAATAAAACATTAAAAATAATTGAATCTTCTTTAGAGGCTTCAAACAAACAATAAGCACATTTTAGTTTATATTCTTCTTTTAAACTGGGCCTCTCCAAACACACATGCTTATAATATTTATACTGATCCCGTTGTTTCCAAACGAGTGGAAATCGACGATGTAACCCTTCAATGGTTGAGAATTTACAATTTGCTAACACATATGCTAAAAAGACCTCTCGATTTTCAATCAATCGAGTTCGTCTCATATTTCAACCCCTCCTCATCCTTTTTTACATTATATGCAAACAAACCTTACAATTATGAGTGAAATCGTCAATAATCTCTACTTATCGATACATGATTAGAACAGCATCAATGGATTAATTAATGACTACAAAAGAAACTGATCGTTACACAGATACAGTCAAATTTCTTAATTTAAAACGATTAATTTCTTTAACTTAGTTTTCGCAATAAACTCTAGCGAAATTTTCAACATCCTATTCAAAAATAAAACGGCATGGCTCTTTAATAGATACCATACCGTTTAACATGCTTCTACTTCCTTAACAGTAGATGATTATTTTTTCAATTTAGGGAATCCAATAATAATTGCAAGGATTCCGAATATCCCCATTAACATCGGATAATGAACAAATTTAACAATTTCCATTGGAGAAATAGCGGCTAACCCTGCAGCTCCTAATACTTGGGCTCCATATGGAATTAGGCCTTGCCAACATGAAGAGAAAATATCTAGTAAACTAGCTGAACGACGAGGATCAATATCAAATTCATCGGCGATTTCTTTAGCTAATGGACCTGCCATTACAATTGCAATGGTATTATTAGCTGTACATAAATCAATGACACTAACTAAAGTCGCAATTCCAAACTCTGCTCCTTTTTTTGATTTAATACGAGATTTAATTAAATATAATAAATAATCAATTCCACCATTATGTTTAATTAACTCTAATACCCCACCGACTACAATACAAATCATTGCTAATTCTTGCATACCAGCCATTCCATCTGAAGTGGCAGTAATTAAATTTAATAAACTAAATGAGTGAGTCGCTAATCCGATGATCCCAGCTAATACGATCCCGCCTCCAAGTAAAACAAAAACATTTATTCCTAGTAAGGCTCCAACTAAAATTGCAACATATGGAATAACCTTCATCCACTCTACTTGATAAACCGCAGTTAAATCAACTTGATATTGTGAGGTCATAACAAATAAAATAATTAATGCCAGGATGGCAGCGGGTAAAACAATTAAAAAATTCACTTTGAATTTATCTTTCAGTTCACACCCTTGCGTACGCACAGCAGCAATCGTTGTGTCAGAAATGATTGATAAGTTATCACCAAACATTCCTCCACCAACAATCGCTCCAACAACTAATGCGACAGGAATTCCAGTTGCTTCTGCAACTCCAAGACCAACTGGGGTTAATGCGGTGATTGTTCCAACTGATGTTCCCATTGAAACTGAAATAAATCCCGCAATGATAAATAATCCAACGACTACTAAATTAGGTGGTAAAATCGATAAACTTAAATTTACTGTTGCATCAACACCACCCATTGCTTTTGCTACACCAGAAAAAGCCCCTGCTAATAAAAAAATCATGACCATCATGATAATATTTTCGTTTCCTGCTCCCTTACAGAAAATAGCTACTTTATCATTAAAACGTTCTTTTCGATTAAACATAAACGCTGCAACTGATGCTAACAAAAAGGCAACTAATACAGGCATCGCATAAAAATCACCTGTCATTATTCCACTTCCAACGAATAAAATTAAAAAGATCCCTAATGGCAATAATGCCCACGGATTTCCCTTACTCTTTTTTGGGTTCATTTTTCTCCTCCTTCTAGGTCCATCATAATAGACCATACCTACAAATCTACTGTATTCAGTTTACTCGCTCTGTCGAGCTTTGTCAACAATTGTGATGATGGTTTTTTCATATCATTTTCATCTTTTAAACATAATTTTAACAAAAACATAAATTTATTCGACAAAATATACTAGAAAAAAGAGACAGAATTAAGCTATATTATAGAAAAGCAGTATAAAAGGGGTTACATGAAAATGAGTATAAAACAAACGATATTAAGTCGCCTTCATCGAATCGAGCGCGAAGGCATGAGTGATTTAATTTATTTCTTAACATCAGAAAGTGATTATTTCACGGCACCTGCTAGTGTTAAAGGTCATTGTAACTATCCATATGGCTTAGCTATCCATAGCCATAATGTCGTAGAATTATTAATTGAAAAAAACGAAAAATTTCATTTGGGGCTATCAATCGAAAGTATTTATCTTGCTGGATATCTCCATGACTTATGCAAAACAAATATTTTTCAACCCGTGCTTAAACTTCGATATAATCAGAAAAACGAAAAAGAATGCTACTTTACGTATGACTGTATGGATGAAATTCCACTTGGACATGGGGAAAAAAGTGTCATTCTTGCTCAGCAGTATATTAAACTCACACTAGAGGAGATTATGCTCATTCGTTGGCATACAGGTCCACATACTCCGTGTGAAAATATTTATCGCTACGATCAGGCTCTTGCAGTTTGTCCAGCTATTAAAGCCATCTTCACTGCTGATGAAGAAGCTGCAACTTTTCTAGAAAAAACAAAAGAAACACCTATTTTTCAACCAAGTGTATTTTATACCTGGAAAAAAACCGGTGTTTTACCCAAAATTTCATCATATTAAAAAGCTGTATCATGATTGATACAGCTTTTTATTTAAATAAATGGATTATAAAAGCGTGATCCATTATTAAACGTCATCCATAAAAAGATAATCATACAAACAGTCACACTAACAATGGCAATCCAATCACGAACCACAAATGGACGCTCACTATAGAATGTTCGTTTTTTATTTTTTCCAAATGCACGTAATTCCATCGCATAACTTATCGTTTCGATACGTTCTAGACTAGTAAAGATAAGTGGCAGTAAAATAGCTCCCATATTTTTAAGTCGTTTGGTTAACTTTTCTTTATGAGATAAATCAATTCCACGCGCTTGCTGAGCCTGTGAAATCTCAATAAAATCACGTTGAATATCAGGAATATAACGCATCGCAATTGAAACTGAATAGGCAATTCGATAACTAATACCTAGCTTATTTAAAGAGGCCGCAAATTCACTCGGATTTGTTGTCGCTAAGAAAATTAATCCAATCGGAATAATCGTTAAATATTTAATCGTCATATTAAACTGATAAAATAATTGCTCTTTTGTTAAAATATAAGGTCCAAATAGCTTGACTAAGTTGTGCTGTGTCCCATAAATGGAAACACCTTCTAGCGGCGCGAATAAAAAGACAGCTAAATTATTAATTAATAAAAAGACTAAAATGAAATAAAACACAAAAGCAATATCTTTAAAGTCTAGTTTTGAAATTTTAAAAATGACAAAACTCAAGATTAACATGATCACCAAAACACGGGTATCATAACTTAACATTGCCGTAATCGACCATAGTAAAAAACAAATCAATTTCGTACTTCCTGTTAAACGATGAATCGGCGAATCGATATCAATATAAGCTAATAACTTTGTACTCACTAAGTTCTCACCACCTTATCACTTGCAATAAATTTACAAACAAAGTCAACTGGAGATAAATCTCCAATTTTATTAGCTAAATCATATAATGAAGTTTTCTTCAAATGAGCTTTTTCAATTAACTCATGATTTGTTAAAACATTCCACGTCGAGTCATCGCCAATAACCTCACCATTTGTAATCACTAATGCACGTGTTGTATACTCAAGCATTAAATGCATATCATGTGTGATCATCAAAATGGTAATTCCACGCTCATTTAATGACTTTAAAAACTCCATAATTTCTGTATAATGCTTTAAATCTTGTCCCGCTGTCGGCTCATCCAAAATTAGAATTTCAGGATTTAAAACTAAAATAGAAGCAATCGTCACTCGTTTTTTCTGTCCAAAACTTAAAGCAGAAATAGGCCAATTACGGAAAGGATAAAGTCCACAAATGGTTAGAGTCTCATGAACACGACGTTTCACTTCCTCTTCCTCAATTCCACGAACTCGCAGGCCAAATGCGACTTCATCAAAGATCATTGTTTTTGAAATCATCTGGTTTGGATTTTGCATGACTAATCCAATTTTTTCAGCACGTTCTTTGATCGTATGTGATGATAAATCAACACCTTTAAATTCAATCGTCCCTGATGTCGGTTTATAAAAGCCGCTAATAAGTTTTGAAATGGTTGATTTACCAGCACCGTTTTTACCAACAATGCTTACCATTTCACCTTGATGAATTTTAAATGACATATTTTTAAGAATTGGCAGATTTACCTGATAGCCAAATGTGACATCTTTAAATTCCAAGGCTACCTCTTGATTCTCATATGGCGTTAATCCTTGAGATTCATTAAACCACGTCATGACAGGTTCGATACAAGAAGTAAGATTCATCTCTTCTAACGATTGTGGATTCATGTCTTCAGTAATTTGACAACCTGCATACTTTAAGGCTGTCACATAAAGAGGCTCACGAATGCCGACCTCTTCAAGTAATGTTGAAGCTAATAGTTGATTTGGTGTCATATCAGCAATAATTTCACCTTGATTAACGACAACAATTCGATCAACTTTTTTATATAAAACATCCTCTAAACGATGTTCAATGATAACGATTGTTTTTCCAGTCTTTTGATGAATGTCATCAATTAATGTCATCGTATGCAACCCAGCAGCTGGATCTAAACTGGCCAATGGTTCATCAAACAATAAAATATCAATCTCATCAACCATTACACCCGCAAGTGTTACACGTTGCTTTTGTCCACCTGAAAGTTCATGTGGTGAATGAGTTAAATGAGAATTAATATCCACTAAATGTGCGACTTGATTAACAGTTGTCAACATCTCCTGTTGAGGCACCACTAAATTTTCTAATTTAAAAGCAATATCTTCACCAACCGTTAATCCAATAAACTGATCATCAGGATTTTGCAAAACAGTTCCAACATGAGCTGAACGTTCAAAAATGTTATGTTTTAAAGCATTTTGACCTTTAATTTTAAATGTCCCACTTGTAGTCCCTTTATAAATATTCGGAATTAAACCATTAATACAGTGTGCAATGGTACTTTTTCCTGATCCAGAAGGACCGACAATGACAACCTTCTCGCCCTCATAAATCGTTAAATTAATATTTTTAAGAGTTGGGCTTGACTGAACTCGATATTGAAAGCTAAAATTTTCGAATTCAATAACTGGCTTTCGCATGCGCTTCATCCTTTCTCTCTCTCTTTAATCATGAGATGAACTAAAATCAACTTTATCTCTTTTATAAAACTCATTTTAACTCATCTCAAAAATGGCCAACTTTTATATTATAACATATTTTTTGTCGAATAATGTTTGAAAAATCTTACAACTGTTTCAAAAAAATTGAGGGAAACATCCCTCAATTTTAGTCTTCCATTGTTAAACTTCCTTTTTCTGTACGTGTCTTTGCATAAGTTGTCACTAATAAAGAGCCTAATATCCCAATTGTCACCATATTGACACATCCAGCAACAATTCCTTGTGAATAAACTTTATCTACAGGTTCTGCATAAATAAAAACATCTAGTGTAGGAGCGATGATAAACCATCCAATAATGTTAGCAACAATTTGTGCAACATTAAATTTAATTAACTCCTTAACCCCAAATACTCCATCTTCAATGTTAATACTTTTAGAAATAAGTCCAATGACAAGTCCAATCATAGCTGATGCAATGATCCAACTCATCCAAGGAGAACCAAAAATTAAAACATCTTTTAAGAAATGCCCGATTAATCCAGTTGCAAATCCCGCTAAAGGACCATATAACAGTGCAATTAAAGCTAATACAGCATAAGAAGTTTCTAGACTTGTATTTGGAATTCCTGTTGGAATAGAAGCAAATCGTGATAAAACAACAAAAATGGCTGCTCCAATACCAATCGCTACAATGGTTTGAATTGATCGATTTTTATTCATTTAACTATCTCCTTAATTGTTATTTGTTCATACTGTTATCTAGTTTATACCTTCGAAATTTTTGTCAAACTTTGTCCATTATTTAGTATATAAGGAGAGCTGTTCAGTGTCAATAAACAAACTTATAAATTGATTGATAGTAAAACGAAATTTACTATCAGATGAATATCATTTAGTGCTAAAGAAAAAAGACACTGTTTAATACAGTGTCTAATGGTTATTTATTGATAGCTTGTGAGGCAATATAGGCCGTTGACATAGCTGCTTGTATATTATATCCACCTGTGTCTCCATCTATATCTAAAACTTCTCCAATGAAATAAAGGTTGCTTACTTTTTTTGATTCCATCGTCTTAGGAGAAATCTCTTTTATTGAAACTCCTCCAGTCGTTACCATCGCGACATGATAACCTCCCAGTTCTTTCACTTCCATCTCATATTCAGTTAAAGTGGTTAATAACTTTTGTCGAGTCGCTTTATTAAGTTCGGCACACTTTAAGCTTTCATCAATTCCACATAATTCTAATAGCTTATCTGCAAATCGTTTCGTTAAATTCAACTCTCGAATCACTGATTTTACCAAGGTCTTTCCACCACTATTTAATTTTTTCGTTAATTGGCTTCTAAACTCATCAATCGATTCAGCAGCTACGAAATTACATTTGATGACATCACCTGATTGCATATAACGTGAGTTATTTATAATCCCAGGTCCTGATACACCAGTATGTGTTAATAAGAAATCACCTTGATAAGCTCCAATTTTTTTCCCTCCACGCCATAACGTATAAGGTAGCTCCTCAAATGATGTTCCTGACATATCAGATAGTTCATAATTCTTAATTTTTAATGGGGTTAACGCTGGCTTTGTTGGAACAATTTTATGCCCAAACGTTTTCGCCCACACGAATCCATCACCCGTTGATCCAGTATGCGGGTAGCTTAAACCACCGGTTGCAACAACAACAACCGGGCTTTCAAAACTCCCTTTTACTGTCTCTAAATGGAATAGTTCCTCTTCTTTTACTAATGATTCAACCGCTGATTCATAATGAATCTCAATCGAACGTCGTCGACATTCCTCAAGTAAAACATTTAATACATCTTGAGATTTTAACGACTTTGGGAAAATTTTCCCCTTCTCAGTTGTCATAAACTCTAATCCACGTTTTTTAAAGAAGTTTAATAAGTCTTCATTTTGAAAAGACAATAGAGCATGTTTTAAAAATTTGGCATTTACTCCATAGCACGTTAAAAAATGATGAATATCACCTGCCTGTGTAATATTACATTTTCCTGCACCCGCCATTAATAACTTACGACCACACGATTTATTTTTTTCTAAAATAGCAATGCGCTGTTTTTTATTTGCACACATGATAGCAGCAAATAACCCAGCTGGTCCACCACCAATAATAATCACATCATATTTTTTCAAATGTCAATCCTCCGACTTTTATGACCTCATCTAATTAGACAGTCATATCCTCTTGCTGTCTTTTGCCTTTTTAGTTTATCACTCTTCCCTCGTGTCTGCAAGAACAACTCATCGAAAAAAACCTAGTGATGAGCACTAGGTTTAAAAGAAAATCCTTTTAAGTTCTTGGCAAGCTCGATTCATAAATTCTTTAATCTCGAGTTCAGATAGGACCTGTAATGGTTGGACGCCTTTTTCTTCCGTTCCCTTGATTAAATCAGCGCACAACACTTTTTCTTTCCACGCTGTAATTTCATGTTCAGTTAACAAGGGATGAGCAGCTATAGCCATCGGATCACTTAGTAAATCCCTAATTTCGTGAATCCAAGTTGCCCTAAGAAGAACCTGCTCATCTATTATCCCCATATCGCTATAATAAAGCGAATATAGTTGTGTCCGAGGTATTCGTTCTTTTTCTCGATGAAAATATGGAGCATAAATTTGGTCTCGCCATAAATAATCCGTATAGATATGAATGAGATATCCTAATAAAAAACATTGAGAGTGAGTTGAAATGACCTGACGTGCCGTTAAAATGGCTTCCTCATAGCTTCGATCGGCTTCATGATAAAAGTGGGTAGTCGCTTTATCTTCCCATGTTTGTCCTGCTCTCATGTGAATGGCATCCGGACTAATCACACCTAAAACAAGTTCCGAATTTAATGGTTGCTGTAACTCCTCGTATAATCGATATAAAATTTCTAAGTGCACAATCGGTGATGGCATTGTTCAAACACCTTCTTATCCTTGTTGTTTTAAAATAGCGATTGAACGCTGCTCAAATGAGTCTAATTCAACGGCTTGAACAACATTTAATAAATAATCCTCAATCTGTTGTCCTTGAGGTTTTGGGAAACTGTTCATGTAATCATAAAATAAGACAGCTGGTTTACACGTCTCAAACTCATAACGCCCCAAATACTCATAGGGTTGTGACAACACCTTTAAATGAGAACAAATTGAAGTGATAAATGCTAATTTAACATTAAAATCAATATATGCAAGTAATGACTTATACGTTGATTTCACCTCTTTATACGTCATCATAAGCTCTTTATTTTTCTTTAATGAACGATATAATGGTTTTAATGCCTGTTCAATTGAAAGTGTCTTGAATAATTGCTCAACTAATGAATGAATAAACATTTTTGAATCTAACTGAAGTGAACCAATCAGATGCTCATTGACACGTGAAACTGAATGATTGAGATTAAAGCTTAATAAATAAACCTTTTGATCAGTTAAATATGTTTCAGTTAGCCGTTCATTAATCATTTCAATTAATACATTCGTCCCTATTTCTTTTTCATATTGCTTAATTCTTTGCTTAATTCGTGGTAAACGTTCTTCTATCCAGAACACTTTAAACTTTACTTTTTCTAATTCTGCTACAATTTTAACTAAGGAACTTAGCAATAACTGTGCATCACGCTTGACAAATTTTTTGTATCCTTTAGTTGCTGTTTGATAATCATCTGACTTTTTATACATAGAAATTAAAAACTTTGGACTGCCTAGTAGTTCTGCTACTTGAAGGTTTTCAAAATCTTGATCAGCTAAAACTAATGGAAAAACAAGTGAAGTTAGGGTCTCTTCCTTAGGAATTAACTTCTGAATGCGTTTAATCTCATTCCTAGCGTCTTGTGTCAAACATTCCTCAAAATAATAAATGATTCGCTCATCATCACTTGTCGTTTGAATAGGTGCATCAGAGCATAAAAGCTCTAAAAAGCAGAGTATATCTAATAAATACGATGGTAGAAATTCTAATGTCTTTTTCTGTTCATTCATGAAGCAATCCCCCTGAAACCAATATCATTTTAATCCTATTGTATCATAGGAAATAATAAGAGGATATTCCTTTTTTTATTTATGTCTCGATAGAACATAAATAACAGAACCAAGCCTTAACAAGGCTTGGTTAGACAAAGCAACTAATTGATATTGTCCTTGCAAATATACAGTTACGCCAACTAATCCACCAAGTATTTTAATGGCTAGGATCTTAAGTGCTAACTGACTGTATTGGAGTAAATTGTTATCTGTTTTATTAGTTTATTGGTGCCACTTGAGATTCCAACATTTTCACTCACTGATACCGTTCCCTAGTAGACACTGTTTATGTCCCACTTATTTCAACTGATGCAGCACTGTAATTACTCATAAATCGCACCACCATAGTAAAAGCCTTTATGTTTTTAAACAAATCATGATTTAAATTAATCATACAACTTTCAGCCTTATTCGCTCCACAGAAAAATCATGTACCTGGCAATGTATCGGGGATTTTAACCGTTTTCTGGTCTGATCCTATAGCGACAATATTAACGATACGATTTAGACTATGGGCAAGACAGGCTCCTCATTTTTATAGCTATACAGGAACTTAATATTTTTCTAAATTCTATATCGTTCCCATTCCCTACTTCAGTCGAATGGATACTTCTCTGCTCATCCTATGAATTCCTAAAAAAGATGACACCTATTTATAGGTTGAAAAGTGCACCACTATATTTTTTCAACTCTTCTCTACAGGCATAATGAATGATTTACCTACTCAAACAAAATTGTACCTTTTTTAATATATTGCATATATTATACTAAAAATAAGAGAATATTTAACTCTATATACTAGCATACATTAACACAAGTTTTACACTCATCCTATCTTAAAATAGATTAACACTACTATCATTCAACTAAATGCATGATTTTTTTCAGGTTATCGTAGACGTTAAATCATCTTTTATTTTATTCAGTCATAATTTTTCTTTTTAATTCCATCATATGCCTATTTTTAATTTCTAAATTAAGGGTATTACTAACTATTCATATAAAGGAGTTAATTAAATGAATAAATATAAAGTATGTGTCTATGCAATAGCTAAAAATGAAGAACAATTTGTAGATCGTTGGATGGATCATGTAAGTGAAGCTGATTTAGTTGTTGTGCTTGATACGGGGTCAACGGACCATACAATAGAAAAGTTTAAATCTAGGGGTGCTCTTGTCTATCAATCGAAAGCAGATAAATTTAGATTCGATTCTGCACGAAATGAGTGTCTCGAATATATTCCTACAGATGTTGATATTTGTGTTTCGGCAGATGTTGATGATGTCATTGAATATGGTTGGAGAAAAAACTTAGAGAAGGCGTGGAAAAAGGATACGACTAGAGGCTTTTATCTATATAATTGGTCGTTCAATGAAGAGGGACAACCACTTGTTCAATACACACATAATAGAATACATGCGAGACACGGTTATCATTGGATTTATCCAACACATGAAATTGTAGAATATATTGGAGAAGGAGAAGAAAAACCAGTATTCCTTACAGGTGTAGTTTATAATCATTATCCTGATGGAGCAAAAGATCGCAGTTTAAATTTACCATTATTAGAGCTTGCTGTAGAAGAAAATCCAAATAGTAATCGAAATCTACATTATCTAGGTCGAGAATATCTATTTTACCAAGAATGGGATAAAGCAATTGATATGTTAAAGCGATATTTAGACGATCCAAACTCTACTTGGGATGAAGAACGATCAGCTTCTATGAGATTTATTGCTCGGGCATACAGAGAAAAAAAGGATTATTCTAAATCAAAAAAATGGCTTTATTTGGCGATGGCTGAAACGCCAAATGCGAGAGAACCTTATGTTGAAAGAGCACAGTTATCTTATTTAGAACAAGATTGGCCTGCTGTTTATTACTTTATCCATGAAGCATTAAAAATTAAAGAAAAAAGTTATGGTTATGTTAATGAAGGATTTGCTTGGGACGCAACGCCTTATGATTTAGGTGCACTCGCTTGCTATTACCTGGGCCTCTATCAGCAAGCAATTAATTATTCAAATGAAGCACTAATACTTTCACCACATGATCCAAGACTTTTATCTAATCATCAATATTACTTGGAGCATCAAGAAAAATATCTAAAAAACTCTCTCTGATGCTGACATAAAAAGTCAAAATAATAAGCTAATAAATGCAGCGTTTATAATCCCTAAAAGAGGTAACTCTAATTAATTTGTTTCAGAAATCAGCTTCTATTCCCAATAGGGCTTATTCCTTTTAATTTCAGATTCTATAATATTGGGTGTTGCTGAATAAGCAATGCCTTTTTTCATGACGTAAAAAGAGAGAGCAAATTACAATGTTAACGATGAAGAAAACAATGGAAAGGATAAAATGCGATGTCTCCTCCACCGGTAAGAATGAAACTTATGTCTTTTATGTTTTGTGATGCTGACATAAAATAGATTATTAACATCATAGAAGATTGTCGTTTAAGTTCACTCAACTAAAAAGAAAAATCCTAATAGCATAGCTACTAAGATTTCACCTTAGTCATTCATAGTAATAGGTCACTATTTAATCAGCAACACTATTTGACAAAGAACCCAAAAAATCCCTAAAACAGATTGTTTTAGGGATTTTAAATTTATCGTTTAGAGGCAGCCAATACTTGTGTCCAAATATCGTCATACTCTTTAATGAATTCTCCCGGATCGCGGAAGGTCTCCATTGGTAAAGAATCTAATAATTCTTGTGATGGGCTATATGCTTCATTTTGTGTCCATTCATCTTCAGATACATTTGCTAATACTTCTGTATTTGGTGTTGAATACATGACATATTCTGTATTCATTTGAGCAATATCAGGACGTTGCATGAAGTTAATAAATTCATGAGCTAGATCAACATTTTGAGCGGTTGATGGAATAACCATTGCATCAACCCACATGTTAGATCCTTCTTTAGGAATCACATACTCCATATCTTCATTCTCATCCATGATATAGGTTGCGTCTCCTGAATAAACAACAGCTAATGCTGCATTTCCTGCAATCATATTATCAATGACTTGGTCGGTTACATAAGCATATACTAATGGACGTTGCTCAATTAAAAGTTGTTTCGCTTCTTCTAATTCCTCAACATTTTGCGTATTCATCGAGTACCCTAATAACTTTAATGCCACCATTAATGAATCACGTTGGCTATCATACATAAAGATATTACCTTTATATTTTTCATCCCATAAGATCGACCAAGAATCCACTGGTTCATCTACTACCGTTGTATCATATAAAATCCCAACAGTTCCCCAGAAATATGGAACTGTGTATAGATTTTGAGGATCATATGGAAGGTTTTTATATTCATCACTAATATATTTAAAGTTAGGAATCTTACTATAATCTAAAGGAAGTACTAACTCTTCTTTAATCATTTTTTCAACCATGTAATCAGAAGGGAAGGCTACATCGTAGTTTGTTCCTCCTGCTTTAATTTTTTGATACATCGTTTCATTTGAATCGTATAATTCATAGACCACTTTACAATTAAACTCTTCTTCAAACATTTTTAATACTTCACGATCAATATACTCACCAACATTATAAACATAAAGCTTTTCTTGAGCATCACCTGAACATGCTGTTAAAAGTAAAACAACTGAGGCTACAAACATCATCATTATTTTTTTCATGAGATGACTATACCTCCTTTTTCTTTCTAATTGCTAAATTATTTGAAATTAAAACGGAAACTAGGATTAAACTAACCATAATCGTTGCTAGCGCATTAACCGTTGGGCGAATCCCACGTTTAGCCATTGAATAAACCTCAATAGATAAGTTTGTTACTCCATTTCCGGCAGTAAAATAACTGATAACAAAATCATCAATAGACATCGTAAAGGCCATTAAGGCCCCTGCCATAATCCCAGGCATAATTTCAGGAATCACAACCTTACGGATTGCTTGCATTGGAGTTGCCCCTAAGTCCATCGCTGCTTCTGCCATATTGGGATTCATCGCATATAAACGTGGTAAAACTGATAAAACCACGTAAGGAATACAGAACATAATATGAGCTAATAACATGGTTGTAAATCCAAAGTTCATTTTAAATGTCTTAAATAACATCATTAATGCTACGGCTAAAACAATATCCGGACTAATAACTGGTAGATAATTAATATTTAAAACAAATGCTTTTGTTTTTTTTGTTAACTTATAAATACCAATTGAAGTGAATGTTCCAACAACCGTTGAAATAGCAGTTGCTAAAACAGCAACGATTACTGTATAAAAGACAGCCGTTTGCATTTGACTATCTTGGAATAACTCTTCATACCATTGTAAAGAGAATCCTGTCCATTTCCCACTTGATTTCGATTCATTGAACGAGAAAACAATTAATACAGCAATCGGTGCATATAAGAATAAGAACATGATTGCTAAATAAAATCTAGATAACCATTTATTTACCAAGGTAGTGCACCTCCTGCTTGTCCATCTGAATCAAATCGTTTCATTAACCAGATAGAAAGTAAGATAAAGATCATTAAGATCATTGATAACGCAGATCCAAAATACCAATTCCCTGTTAATAAGAATTGTTTCTCAATCAAGTTACCAATCATCATATACTGTCCGCCCCCTAATAATTGTGGGATGACGAATGTACTTACCGCAGGTAAGAATACCATAATCACTCCTGTAATAATACCAGGTAATGTTAATGGGAAAACGACACGTGTAAATACTTGTCGATTATTTGCTCCTAAATCACGAGCAGCATAGATTAAATTTTTATCCACTTTTGTTAGTGCTGTATGAATTGGTAACACCATGAATGGCAAGAAGTTATAAACCATCCCTAACACAATGGCAAATTCCGTATACATAATATCAACTGGTGCAATATTAAAGAACTCTAAAATAGAATTTAAAATTCCATTTTTCCCTAAAATTGAAATCCATGCATATGTACGAAGTAACATATTAATCCACATTGGCATAATGAATAATAAAAGCAATGAAGATTGACGTTTAGGTGAGCATTGTGAAATAACCCATGCTAACGGATATCCCAAAATTAAACAAAAAATAGTTGAGATTAATGCAATCCATAATGAACGTGCTAAGGTCGCCATATAAATTGGATTGAAAAAATTAATATAATTATCTAATGTAAAACGAAAAGCCAGCGGATTTCCATCACTTGGATCAATGATACTATATAAGAAAATCAGTAACATTGGAACAATGATCATAATAGAAATCCAGATGATATATGGATAACTTAAACGCTTTGTTGATTCATGCATAACTAAACACCAACTTCCATTACATGAATATCTGTCGGTGCAACTGTCATCCCTACTTCTACTCCGACTTCAGCACTTTGTGTACTGTGAACAATATATTCACGGCCTTCTACCATGACAATAATTTCATAGTGAACACCTTTAAAAATAACACTATCAACGATTCCAGTAAAGGCTCCGTTTTCTTTCGAAACAATTTGTAAATCTTCTGGACGAATGACAACTTCAACTGATTCATTGGCATTATATCCACGATCCACACAATCAAAGATATGTCCTTCAAACTCAACTTTATAATCTTCAATCATCGTTGCATTTATAATATTACTTTCACCAATGAAGTTAGCAACAAATCGGTTACGTGGTTCATTGTAAATATCAACTGGTGTTCCAATTTGCTGAATTAATCCATCATTTAAAACAACAATCGTATCTGACATGGTTAAAGCTTCTTCTTGATCATGAGTAACGAAGATGAATGTAATTCCCATTTCACGTTGAATCTCTTTTAATTCATATTGCATATCTTGACGTAATTTTAAATCTAATGCACCTAGAGGCTCATCTAATAATAAAACTTTAGGGCGATTAACTAATGCACGAGCAATGGCAATACGTTGTTGTTGTCCACCTGATAATGAATCAATACTTCGTTTGGCATAATCAGTAAGTTTAATCATTTTTAACATGCGGTTTACACGTTCTGTCACCTCTGCTTCAGGGACGTTTTTCATACGTAAACCAAACGCGATATTATCAAACACATTTAAATGCGGAAAAAGGGCATATTTTTGGAAGACCGTATTAATCTCGCGCTTATACGATGGGATTTGAATTAAATCTTTTCCGTTGAATTCAACTTCACCCGATGTTGGTGTATCGAATCCACCAATAATACGTAATAATGTTGTTTTCCCACACCCAGATGGCCCAAGTAATGTCACAAACTCATTCTCATGAATGGTTAAGTCAATCCCTTTTAAAACGATATCCCCATCGTATTCTTTAGTTAAGTTTTTGATTTCAATTAATGGTACTTTAGTCATACTTGACCCTCCTTAAATAATGCTAGAATGTTGGGGGTGTTGCAACCCAAAGAACAGATGCGGGCACTTTTGAATTGTTTTTTAATTTATGATCCACATCCGCTTTATAATAAAAGCTCTCACCTTTTTTAACTTTATATCTTTTGGCACCTAAAACAAGTTCTACCTCACCTTTTAAAACATAACCGAACTCTTCTCCGTGATGTGGCTCATCATCGTAAGACATCCCTCCAGGTTCGAGATCAATAATGATAGGCTCCATTTCATTTTTTTGGGCATTAGGAATAATCCAACGAATGGTCATATTATAATCTGGTTCTTCTTTTATAAAAACATCGTCCTGTTTAAAAACAATCTTTTCATCTGATTTTTCATCTGAGAAAAATTCACCCAATGTTGTTCCTAAAGCTTCTAAAATGTCAACAAGTGTTGCAATGGATGGAGAAGCTAAATCACGTTCTACTTGAGAAATATATCCTTTAGTTAATTCAGTACGATCAGCTAACTCTTCTTGAGTTAATTGAAGTTCCATTCTTAGGCGCCTTATTTTTTCTCCTATAATCATAATTACACCTCAAATTTCTATTAAATAAATAAACAATTTGTTTACTTATAATAAACCTCTTCTATTATAATATGATTCGTGATTTTGTCAATATTATATCAGTCAAAAATATACCTTTTTTTAATCAATTTTTACATTTTTTAAGGTGAGCTTCATTCCTTATTGTTTGAGATGCTCGACAATTTATACAAATCCTCACTTAAAATGAAAAATCATTTTTAGTGACTCCTCTTTTCCTCTTCTATAAAGCTATGTGCCTTTCTAATTTAATTCTTCGTCACATTCAAAACCTATTTCTAACTTAAGTTAAAAATAAAAAAACCCAATCAATGAAGAAGGATTTTCTTCATCGATTGAGTTAAAAAATAATTATTGATCAGCGTATTTTTTACGTTTATCGAATTTTTTACGCTCATTTGTATCTAAAATTTTCTTACGTAAGCGAACTGATGTAGGAGTAATTTCTACTAATTCGTCTTCATTAATATATTCTAAGGCATACTCTAATGTGATTAGACGTGGTTTCTTTAATACAACTGTATTATCTTTACCCGCTGAACGGCAGTTTGTTAATTGTTTTGCACGTGTAACATTGACTGCTAAGTCTAAATCTTTGTTGTTTTCACCAACGATCATTCCTTCGTAAACAGGAGCTCCTGGTTCAATGAACATGATTCCGCGATCTTCTAATCCCATTAAACCGTAGTTTGTTGCTTTTCCATTTTCCATAGAAACTAAAGCACCATTTTTACGTTCTCCAACTGATCCTTTTTCCATTGGGCGGTATTCAGAGAATGTATGGTTGATAATTCCGTAACCTTTTGTTAATGTTAAGAATTCTGTCATGAATCCGATTAAAGCACGAGATGGTACATCATAAATTAAACGAACTTGTCCATTTTCGTTATGAATCATATTTTGTAATTGACCTTTACGGTATCCCATCGCTTCAATGACACTTCCAACATGTTCTTCAGGTGCTTCGATTTGAACATACTCATATGGTTCACATAATACACCATCGATTTCACGAATGATAACTTCTGGTTTAGAAACTTCTAATTCGAATCCTTCACGGCGCATGTTTTCAAGTAAGATTGATAAGTGAAGTTCTCCACGTCCTGAAACAACCCACTCTTCTTTTGTTCCAACACGTTCAACTAATAATGAAACGTCACGTTGAATTTCTTTGTATAAACGTTCATCAATTTTAGATGCTGTCACGTGTTTTCCTTCTTGTCCTGAGAATGGAGAAGAGTTTGTTGAGAATGTCATTTTTAATGTTGGTTCATCAATGTGTAAGATTGGTAACGCTTCTTCTTTACCGATTTCACAAACCGTTTCCCCAACGTTGATATCTGGTAAACCAGCGATTGCAACGATATCTCCAGCTTGTGCTGATTCAATTTCAACACGCTTTAATCCTAAGAATCCAAATAATTTTGTGATACGGAATTGTTGCGTTGATCCATCTAAA
Organism: Turicibacter sp. T129; assembly: GCF_025594975.1. Classification (NCBI taxonomy): domain Bacteria; kingdom Bacillati; phylum Bacillota; class Erysipelotrichia; order Erysipelotrichales; family Turicibacteraceae; genus Turicibacter; species Turicibacter sp. T129. The sequence goes on from NZ_JAMQUU010000076.1 coordinate 39,324, forward strand.
CGACAGATTGAAACCATTTGGTTAACATTGATTGTTCCTCGAACGATACGTCCAATCCCAATACGTCCAACATAATCATTATAGTCTAATAAAGCTGGTTGGAATTGTAATGTTCCATTTGGATCCATTCCTGGATCTGGAATATTTTCTAAAATTGATTCGAAGATTGCTTCCATGTTTTCTTCTTGATCAGCTGGATCAGAGCTTAAGCTTGCTGTTCCGTTTAATGCTGAACAATAAACAACAGGGAATTCTAATTGATCGTCGTCAGCTCCTAATTCGATGAATAATTCTAATACTTCATCAACAACTTCTTCAGGTCTTGCAGCTGGACGGTCAATTTTATTAACCACCACGATTGGTGTTAATTTTTGCTCTAATGCTTTCTTTAATACGAAACGAGTCTGAGGCATTGTTCCTTCGTAAGCATCAACAACTAATAAAACACCATCTACCATGTTCATAATACGTTCAACTTCTCCCGCGAAGTCAGCATGTCCTGGTGTATCTAAAATGTTAATACGATAATCTTTATAATCAATCGCAGTATTTTTCGCTAAAATCGTAATTCCACGCTCACGCTCTAAATCGTTAGAGTCCATGACACGGTCAGCTACTGCTTCATTTTCACGGAATGTTCCCGCTTGACGTAATAACTGATCGACTAACGTCGTTTTACCGTGATCGACGTGGGCAATAATGGCAATATTTTTAATATTCATATAGGCACCTCTGTCTGGTAAATTTAAAATTTCATACTGAAATATTATACAACAAAATAAGAGTTCCTGTATCGAAATTTGACTTAAAATTATGAAAAATTTTCAAAAGCCTTTTCAAATCGATGTCACTTCTACATGATCAACGCCTTTATTATCATGACGCTTGTCACTTAGAATATCCATAAACTTTACTTCCAACTCTAGACAACCAAAAAAGATGAGCTAATACGCTCATCTTATAAATTTAGGATAAACATCTCTAGTGCTAACTCTTTTTGTAGTACACCAGATTTAATCTTATAATCAATATCCGCTAATTGATATAAATACTTTGCAATCGTCTCTTGTTCAAAACGATGGGATTGTCCATGAATTAACTTCACACGATACGGATGCACATTAAGTGTTTTTGCAATATCAGTCTCACGATAGCCTTGTTTACTTAGCCCAATCACTTGAGACATTAATCGAAATTGATTCGCAATTAAAATGAGTAACTTAAATGGCTCTTCATTTTGTGTCATTAAATCTTCATAGATGAGATAAGCCTCTTTAATCTTACGTTGAACCAGTGCATCTGTTAGTAAAAAGACGTTATCTTCTAATTGACGGGCCACTAACAACTCAACGACTTCTACTGATAAAATTTTTGATGGTTGATCAATGAAATAAAGATAAATCTTCTCAATTTCATGGTACAGCACATCAATTTTAGCATGGGTCAATTTAATCAATAATTCTATGGCTTTTGGATGACATTCAATTCCTTCAGCTTTTAACTTCTTCTCTGCCCACTGTTTGAGTGATTGCTCTGAATAAGTTTCAAATGTAAACACTTCTGATTGCTTCTTTAAAATCTTCACCACTTTTTTACGCTCATCGAGTTTTTCATAAGGAGCATAAATAATGAGGATATTTTCTGTCACGGGATGTTCTAAAAAATTTATAAAAGCATTTAAATCATGTGCGGGATCACCCTTCCCCTCCTTACCAGTTAAAAAGGATGGGTTACGAACGATCACCGCTTTTTTATTACTTAAGAAGGCGACTGTTTGTAAATCAAAAAGTGCTTCTTGAATGGTCGCTTCTTTCATGTCATAGGACACCACATCGAATGACTCAATTTGATGTTTCGTTAATAAATCACTAATTTTTTTCTCGCACAAAACCGTTTGTTCGCCGAGGATTGTATAAATCGCCATGGCTTCACCTCACTCTTATTTTAACATAAAACAAATTCTTCAAACAAGATGACCGTAAGTTCTTTTCAATCATGACGCGATGGATTGCTTCTTTATGGATTTATGGAGCTACCGTTTTTATAAAACGAAATATTTAGAGTATTATCTAATTTTTTAATTTTTAAATAAAAGAATTAATGAAATCGATGAATTAGGGTTTCGCCATTCACCATTTCAAATTGAATGGTTCCATCGACCTGCGTATTAAGGACTGGAATGTTTAAGGTGGATAAGGTCGATAAAACTTCCTGGCTAGGATGGCCATAGCGATTATTTTTCCCACTGGAAACGACACTAATAGAGGGCGCGAGTTGTTCTAGAAAGAATAATGAATTCGATGTCTTTGAACCATGATGTGCCGCTTTATAAACATCTAGCTTTAATCCTGGATACTGGGAAAGAATATCTGTCTCCACTTCTGTACTTATATCTCCTGTTAATAAAACAGTTAAATCAGAAATGTCAACCGTCAATACGAGTGATTGATCATTTTCATTAGCTTGCTTCTCATCAGGTTGTAAAAAGGTTAATGTTTGATTTCCACAAGTTAATGTATCATTCGTTTTGGGTGTTAAAACATTCACATTTAATTGTTTAGCTAATTTAATGACGTCCTTTAACTGTTCACTCTCTGAATACTTAGAGACGACTAAATGTTTAACATTGAACGTTTCCATTAATGAAGTAGCTTCTCCAATGTGATCAACATCACCATGAGATAAGATTAAATAATCAATCGCTCTAATCCCTTCCCCTAACAAATACGGCTCTAATGTTTGATTAAAAATGGAAGTCTTCTCACCTATGAACGAAACTTTTCCTCCTGTGTCAACAACAATCGTACAACGTTGATAGGGAGACTGAATAATCGTACTGTCGCCTTGTCCAACATCTAAAAAGGTAACTTTACTTGTCGGTTTGGCACCTCTGACTATCTCTAAAAGAACAAAGGTTGACACCAAAACAATCATCCATTTTTTAGACTGACTATTTTTTTCAACGAACCAACCTGCTAAAAAGAGCAATAAAATCATTAAAATGACCATTGATAAATTAAGACTCCCAATCACCCAACGAAGATTCAAGGACTTTCCCGCTACGAGAATGACCTGTTCAAAGACACTTAGAATTTTCTCTGTGATAAAAGCGAATGGTTGAATCAATAACGTTATCAATAAACAAGGAATCAAAAGAGTCGTCACAACTGGAATTAAAACTAAATTAGACACGTAACTTAACAGATTAATAGAATAATCTTGCGATATTTGAATCGGTAAGATGGCAAGTTGAGCTAAAAAGGGGATGATAAAAAAAGTGACCTTGGGTGAAAGGGGGTTAATAAATGACTGGCATATAATTAAACAAAACGTTAACCAGTAAGAATAAATAAAACCGATTTGATACACTTGTAGTGGAAAAGCAACGAAATTGATTAAAAAGACGATAGAGAAAATATCGAGTGAAGAAAGATTCCATTTAAATCTTGAATTAATCTTTGCTAGAATTGCCATACTGGCTGCTCTGACAATCGATGGACTTGCTCCACTAATCATCATGAAACAAAAAAGTAACGTCACTACCATTAAATCGGCTAATTCTTGTATCACTCCCAAACGCTTGAGCAGATAACTGACAATCCCTGCTAATAACCCAACATGTAATCCACTGACCGCAAACAAATGAATAATGCCAAGGGTCGCATAACTGTCACTGATGTCTTCAGATAAGTCATTTCGGACTCCTAAAAACCAAGATTGAAGATAAGTAGCTGTTAAAGGGGGATAATGTTCTTTGATCCAATTGACCAATTCAAACTGATAGGCTCTAACCGACCACTCTTGATCAATCACTCGTGTTGAAGACAGATAAATGGTTCCTTTCATTCCATTAGATTGTAGATATTGTTTAAAGTTAAAGGCATGAGGAACCGTCGGATTAGTGATTTCTGAGACTTCCGTATTGACGTCGATCCAATCACCTGGCATTAATCGTGGCGTTGAGTTGGTAAGTGTTAAATAATAAAGACCCGCTTCTGTTTGTACTTTAGCTATTTGCTTTTCTTCATTTTGCTTTTTCACTTCTATTACTTTTGCTTTATCTATATAGATTAAATCATCACTTTTGACCTGGACGGATGTTAACGCAACATCAATGTAAATCATAGATATGAGACTGATAAGGAAATAAATCCAGTATGTCTTAGGAAATCGTTTAAAGTAGACAAAACCCATTAAAAGTAGGACAAAAACGCCCTCCTTTATGAGTAATCCGACAATGATACTTAAAACAATATAAATCACATGTTGCCGAAATTTAAAGGTCAAGCGAATCACGCAACTTTTCTAATGTCTTTTCTCCAATTCCACTCACATTCGTTAACTCATCAATCGATTGAAACGCGCCAACTTCCTCCCGATATTTAATAATAGCTGCTGCTTTAGAGGGACCAATTCCGGGTAATGTTTCAAGTTCTCCTGTAGTTGCTTGATTAAGAGAGACTTTTTTCTCGTCTTGCGAAGGACTCCATGCATCAGTTGAAGTATTATTTATTTCTTCATCTAGATGTGGAACATAGATGACCATTTCATCACTAATTTTTTGTGCTAAATTAATGGCTGTTTCATTAGCCATCTCTAAAAAGCCTCCAGCTAATTGAATCACATCATGAACTCTTAAATGCTCTTCAACCTCATACACACCTGGAAATTTAACTTGACCTTTAACATCCACAATATAATGGTTGACCTGTTCTTCAACGTTTTCTATCTCTTCTATTTCAGTGACTTCGCGTTCATTTTCTACATAACGATCTAATGAAACTGAATCAACAGAAGAAGGAGATGGATTCAAATAAAAAATCGTCATCATGATTAACGAAGCTAATCCAATAATGATTATTTGCTTTTTCATGAGTATCACCTCATTTTAACTTACGTTAATCACCGTTTATTTCCTTTTTATTTGCAGATTGTAATATTAAGTGCGACAAATAAAAAAATCCTAGATTCTATTCTAGGATTTCATTCCAATCATAATTTTTTTCTTCAAGATGTGTTTTCAATTGCTCCAACTGATCGTGATCAAATGTTTTCGTATCTGACGTATAGAATAAACAAACTAAAGTTAAAGCTAAGAATAACAAAGCAGAGACGCCACACATAAATTTATCCAAGCTTGACATTTTCACATCAATCACTTCGTTCGCAAAAGATATGATATTGTATGTTAATTGCCTAGATTGTGTGAATATATACTTAACCTAAAAAAGAGCCTTATGGCTCTTATACTAAACTAATAAACATACAACAGTTAAAATGACAACAACTAATCCAAAAAAAGCGCATAAAAACTTTTAACTTTTTTACATATTTATCATTCTACTTTATATTATAAAGACTCTGCAATTTTATCATATGCATTATAAATTAATACGTCATTATAATATGAAACCCAATAACAGTCACCAGAAGCATCGCCGTAATTATAAGCAACAGACCAGGAATTTAATCCCAAATCATCTAATGTTTGTTTAGCAATTGTTGGTACTTCACCCATTCCAACAACTACTTCGTTCCATTGTTCTGCATATAGAGATGGATACATAGCTAATGCTTCAACTACACTTCTCATTTCTGGTACATCAACATTAATATAAATAATTTTTGACTCTTCATCAACTGTGTAAAATGATTTATCACTTTCGTAACTTTCATTTACAATATCAACCCATTTTTGTGCTAAAAAATTAATATTTTCTAAGTAACTATTCAGCCACCA
>NZ_JAMQUU010000077.1:0-37691 GCF_025594975.1 Turicibacter sp. T129
GATTTAAATTGACAACTCAGGATTATAAAAAAAAGCTTTATTTAAAGGATAGTAACAAGTGAGACACACTTAATACTTCTTCTAAATAAAGCTAAATTAATTTTTCCCCTTAATTTCTATGTTTGTTATCCTTATTATATAGGACTAAAGTTCCCGTGCAAAATAATATAAGCAACCATTGACACCACAAAGACGCCATCCTTCTTTTCCAAGTTCATTTAATTTTTCTTCAAGCTGATCATGAAGCTCAGTATATGCTGGATTTAAAGCTGATTTAATATCAATATGTAATTCCTCTAATCGGTATTCAAATTTTTTCATGATTATTAGCTCCTTTAATGGTTTGATATCACATTATAAGAAGCAAGTTGTTAAAATATGCATAAAATTTTAAACTATATAGAAACAGATAAGTTTTTCATACCAAGAAAAATTTTAGCTAGATTAAAAAGTATCTAAGTGCTAAAAGAGATATACAACAAAGTGTGCGTTAAAACTATGAATTACATTTCTGTTTGTATATATATAAAATTAATAAATCATTTATATGATTGGCGTCAAAGTTAAAGTTTCAAAATGTTAGAAACATCAGATAACGATAGAAGCAATAAAGAGTTTTCCATCGTAAAAACTTTACTGCTTCTTATATATTGATTAATTTTTCCCGCTTTGATTTTCTTGTTATTTTCTCACTTGTTCAATGTTTAAATATCGATAGCTTGGCTTTTAAAAATAGAATCATTAGTAAGCTTTGGCCCAGTAAACCATCGTCTTCGCTTTTTTTCCACAGCAGACGCACGTTTGTGAAATTTCTTCTTGGACAAATGGCATACAGCGTGATGTAAATCCAACTTCTTCTTTAATTTTATCTTCACAAGCTTGATTCATACACCACATAGCCTTTGTGAAACCTGGACGATTCTGTGCATTTTCTTTTAATTCATCCATCGTCTTCGCTGTATATGTCATCGCTTCACGCTTCGCTAAAGCTTTTGCATATAAATGACGTTGGATATCTTCTAGTAATTCTGCAACTTTTATTTCTAATTCATCGAGTGATACGACGATTTTCTCACGTGTATCACGACGAACTAAGACTGCTTGATGATTTTCAAAATCTTTTGGCCCGATTTCTACACGAACAGGAATTCCTTTCATTTCATATTCACTAAACTTCCATCCTGGTGTTTTATCAGATGTATCACATTTGACACGAGCGACAGTTGCTAAGCGTGCTTGTAATTCATTCGCTTTTTCAATCACTCCTTCTTTGTGTGCGGCAATTGGAATAATAACGACTTGTGTTGGCGCTACTTTAGGTGGTAAAACAAGACCTGAACTATCTCCATGTACCATGATAATCGCACCGATTAAACGTGTTGTCACTCCCCATGATGTTTGATGTGCATATTTCATTTCAGAATCTTTATCTGCAAATTTAATATCAAAGGCTTTAGCAAATCCGGTTCCAAAATTATGTGATGTTCCACTTTGTAATGCTTTTCCATCGTGCATTAAGCTTTCAATCGTATACGTTGAATGGGCTCCAGAAAATTTTTCTTTTTCTGTTTTTTGCCCTTTAATCACTGGAATGGCTAAGAATTCTTCACACATTTTGGCATAAGTATCTAACATTAACAAGGTTTCTTCTTGAGCTTCTTCAGCCGTCGCATGAACGGTGTGACCTTCTTGCCATAAGAATTCAGTGGTACGTAAGAATGGGCGCGTTGTTTTTTCCCAGCGAACAACCGAACACCATTGATTATATTTTTTGGGTAAATCATTATAACTTTGAACAATTTTTGAATAATGATCACAGAATAAAGTTTCTGACGTTGGACGAACGACTAATCGTTCTGCTAACTTCTCATTTCCACCATGTGTCACCCAGGCTACTTCCGGTGCAAATCCTTCGACATGATCTTTTTCACGTTGTAATAGTGATTCTGGAATTAACATTGGCATATAAACATTTTCATGCCCTGTTTCTTTAAATTTTTTATCTAAATAGCTTTGAATGTTTTCCCAAATGGCATATCCATATGGACGGACAATCATACACCCTTTTACACTCGAATAATCAACTAATTCTGCTTTCTTTACAACATCGGTATACCACTGCGCAAAATCTTCATCAATCGCAGTAATGGCTTGAACAAATTTCTTACTCATGTTACGTCACTCCCTAAAATCTAAATTAAGTTCGTAGATAAGGTTCATCCTTATCTTTCATCTAGTTTAAGGGGCATCTCGGCGTTTCCTGTATACAAAAAAAACGCCGCTTTGCTCCCCAAGTAAGGGGCCAAAAACGGCGGTACCACCCTAATTATGATCATAGTCCATGGCTCTATCATCATATCTTTAAAATCGATAACGAGATCAACCGCTGTAGCTTACTCAATCTTTCGGTACAGAGCTCCAAGGCTGGTTCAAGATTCCTTTTTGAGAATTTTCACCAACCATTCTCTCTCTACAAAAAAGGGTAATCTCTACTATTCTTCTTCAACGCGAATATTTGTATTCATCTTAGCTAATAAATTTCGAATTGTAAAGTCTTTTTTTCGACTTTTTTCATTTTTACAGTTAAATAAAACGTTTTTATTCTCATCCACTACCCTTGTTTTCCTTAAAATGGATATACCATTAATACGAATCAATCAAAAAAACAGAGCTTGATTCGCTCTATTTTTACTATTTTTTTATTTTACTTAAGCTTGGAATGCTAAGTCAAAGCTTGATGCTTTTCGATTCATAGCTGCCATCGCTAATGCCTCTAATCCTTCTATCGTAATTTCTTCTAATCGTCCCATTGATAATATTTCTGCATGTGATAATGAGCACACAAAACGTGTATAAATATGATCAACCACTGGGAATTTTACCTCAGTATCTTCACAAGATAAGATGATACTTTGTCGGTTTCCTCGGATTTTAACGTTTGTTGGACATTCATTAATATAGTTGATAAATTCTTTCTCAGTTCTCATGCTAGAAAACCCCTCTCATGTTTTTTATTCATATTTTCCTTGATGTCCTCATTATAGCATGTTGTGAATTTTTGAACAATAACTTTGTGAAAAAAAACTCAATGAAACTATGTAAAAACGTACACAATTTTATAAAACTCTATTCCCCATAAGATGAGAGCGTTATAACGCCTAGTTTTGTCGAATTTTATCCACTAATCCTGACTACGCTAACGTATACCGCATTTCAATGATATTTAATATAAATTATTCCAATATTTTTCCTTGAAGATACCTCAATAAATACCCTCATCACCAGCATCTCGCTATGGTCAACTGACCATTGCAACGATGTCACCTCTTTTTAAATGCTTTGCTCTTATTAACGTCTTTGTTGCACCAACTCTTTTAATTTTTCAATATTTTACTATTAAAAAACCTTCCTAACCGAATGGTTAGAAAGGTTCTATCTTAATAGCACTGGAACGAATCAATTTGATTAACATCCATTCCATAATAACTAAATCCCCATCCTGATGCTCTAAAACCAGCAATACTTCTGCGACCTACATACGTTAAATAAAGCCAAAATCCTTGATTTGAACGTGATGGCCAAATATATACCCATCGATATAAGCAGCCGCTAATACTACCTGCATCAATTGCAAAGGTACTAAATTGATTTTGATTTTTTTGAGGCGTAAAATTTGGAGCTGGCGTTGTTGGCATCATTTGACTACCAGAAGGCTGCGAACCTCCACTTGATGGCATATTATTTCCTATGCTAGGCCCATAAAATGGGGGTCTTGATGGAATTTGAATACTATTTGGTCCTTGATTGATAGTTGTCCACCCAAGAGCTGGATTGAAAGGTTGATTGACGATTCGAATATTTGAATAATTCATTCTATCACTCCTAACTTTTCATCTTATTTTATGAAAAATGAGAGCAATTGCTACTATCTCGAAATAAATAACCTCTTTCATTTGCTACGTTAAACTTAAAGTTCTAAAACAGCTTAAACGGAAACTAACGGCAGAATAAAAAAACTTGTCTTAGTTTCATTTTCATTGGTGCTATTTGATAATAGACTTAAGTAGACCGGTAAAATAGGCAAAATAAATGGTGAAGAAAAAGATAATACCCCTTCAATAATAACGATTCCTAATTCCGTTTCACTTCTTCCTTATAAAAAAAGTAAGCTTAACGCTTACTCATTCATCTCTTTTGTAACAATATAGTGTACTTCTTCTTCGCCTGCTTCATTCGTTTTAATCTCATTTTTAATTAATCCACAAGCTAAAAGTTCCTCAAGTCCTGGCTCTAAATCCTTTTTCGCCTCATCAATTCGGCTGAGTGCATCTAAAACATCTTCTACATTTTCAGTGATTAAATAGATGAAGTAAATATAAATATTTTTAGCTGCATCTGATAATTGTTCACTTTCTAGAATATGCTGCGGAATGTCCATCGTATTTTCATCATAGTAAAATTCAAAATTAGTATAATAACGTTTTCTCATATTTAACCTCACTTATTTGTTATAATTTCTATTATACAAGAACTACATCTAAACTCAAAGTCTATTTCATCTATTATAGATTAAGAATGACTAAACTTTACTCTTTATTTTTATCCCTTACTGCCTAATTTTATAACACATTATCTAATATTATCTCATGATTCAACACATATAGGGTCATACTATAAACTATAACCTCTAATATTTAGTCAATTAGTAAACAATGATTGAACTTTCTAACTTCCTCTTTCAAGCTAGTTTTACTCTAAAAATTTCAAGTAAGTTAATTTTACTCTGTTCTGTCTAAAAGATAGGTCAATCCCCTCAAGAACTCGTTATGACAAATCAAAGACCACTCACTTTCATTATGTCTTTGATTAAATCTTTTCATCATGAAGCAAATTAATTAAATCTTCTGCATATGATTAAGCATTACGGCGGATAGGGAGGACAAGAGAATGCTTCATCTGATTAAACAAACATTATACTATATAAAATGGAATTGGCTGACCCTCTTATTATTTGAACTTATTCATAAATTCTTTGCTTTAGTCGTCATTATCCCTATGTTTTTTTCAATTTTAACCTCAATGATGCAACAAGCCGATTTAACTTATTTAAGTCCTAGCATCATCTATCACTTTATCTTTTCCCCCTCTACCCTTATTCTAGGTTTTTCAATGATTCTTTGTTTAGGCTATTATTTCTTTTTTGAAATTCAGGCCATTTTCATTCTCATTCAATGTGCTATTTCTCAACAGAGACCTTCTATTTTTAGATTAATTGAACAAAGTATTAAACAATCCTGTACGATCCTTTATCCTAAGAATATTATATTGCTATTTCCTTTAATTTTTTTCATTCCAGTATCCGCCTTTGTTTTTAAATTTGTCTTTTTAGATGGTGCCTCGATGACTGAATTTTTATTTGACTTCATTTATCAAAGGGCTCCCTTACATCCGATGTATTTCGTTTTTATCGTCCTCATTGAATTATTATGCCTTCACTTTATTTTCACTTTTCCGATTTTTATTTATAAAAAAACATCTGTTTTATCCGCTTGTCAGGAAAGCCTTCAACTGACAAAAAAGAACGTTCGTCAGCTTATCCCCTTACTAATAAGGTGGTCATTATTAGTCGCGATTGGCTTTATGACCGTTTATGGATTTTTTATTTTCAGTTGTGCACTTGTCATTAAAGTAATACTTCCATCATCGAAAGCCATGATGGTCTTTTTTAACGCTTCCTTAATGATTAAAAACATGTTAACCATCATCGCTCCAAGTCTCTTCCTAATTGGAACTTGTGCTTTTATAACCACATTATATGTTCAATCACCTCATAGTTTTATCCCTCACCTCTCTTCAGGCTATGCTTCAAAGCGCCAACATCCCATTCTATTAGCAAGTACAACTCTTATTTTAAGCCTATTAGTTGGGGAGCTCATTAGTCCAGATAATCTTTACAATGTTAATAAACACTTATCTGATGAAATGCAAATCATTGCTCATCGAGCGTCAGCTACTCATGCACCTGAAAATACATTAGCCGCCTTAGACTACGCCATATTAAGTGGCGCCCATATGGCAGAAATTGATGTTCAACAAACAAAAGATGGTGAAATTATCTTAATGCATGATGCCAATCTCAAACGAACAACTGGCTTTAATGGAAAAGTCAGTGAAGCCACTTATTCAGACATTCAAACACTTGAAGCGGGAAACTGGTTCTCTTCAGAATTTGACGGCGAACCGGTTCCAACGCTTGAAGAAGTCCTACAACGTAGTAAAGGTCAGATTACGTTGATGATTGAAATTAAAGCAAAAGATCATCCCGTTGATGTCGCACGGAAAGTCATTGAACTCATCGAAGCATATAACATGGAAAAAGAATGTCTCATCGGGGCGATGGATTATCGTGTTTTACAAGCTGTCAAAATGATTAATCCAAAAATTCAAACCGTCTACATCACTGCGTTAGCTTATGGCGATTACCAAGATCTTGAGGATGTCGACTATTATTCCATCGAAGCCTCATTTATTTCATATGCTTTAATTGATCAGATTCATCGTTCTGGAAAACAAATCTATGCGTGGACTGTCAATAAAGAATCAACCATGCAATCCATGATTTCCATGCAGGTCGATGGAATCGTCACTGATGATCCCGTTCTCTTACAAAATCAATTGACTGATATTAGTGATCCATACATCTCATTCATTTCAGATCTCCTTTTTGACCAATGAAAAAAGATTTTTTCCTAAAAACCACTGTTTTTATGAATTTCAAAAATCTCTATTATGTTGAAGCATCTCTCTATTGATCACTACCTATATTTCATATAAAATTACTAAAAAAAGCGGATAATCTAATAAAGACGATGTATTGGATACGACATGCTAAACCTGATTTTGGAGTTCATGGTCAATCACGTCCATTAACTAAAGAAGCACAACAAACTACAAATGAAAATACCAATGGTCTTCTTGAACAATTCTCGCAGAAGAAGACAAACTTAGCACAAGTTAATAATGAAGAGATTAATCAGACATTCTGTCTCATTATTCATCAACCACGAAAATGTTTAGGGAAGAAAACTGCATGGGTCACCTACCCACGAAGCGGTATCCTCCTCTGGTAGGGAAGCGAGCTATTTCATCAGAAAGTATCGCATTTGTATTAACAATTCGTCTTATCCAAAAAACCTATAGAATAGCCATTGTTTGATAGTGTCTATTCTATAGGTTATATTTCATATACGTTCTAATATTCTTTTTTAATTAGAGTTAAATTTGCTGTATTGATTGCTTCTAATTTTCACTTTGTTGATTCGTCGCCTGAGCTCGTAACGTAAACATGTTCTCAAGTGCTTCTATTAACTCTGGATAAACCTTTTGCAATTCACCATTCATTTGATTCAAATTATTAAAGTATGTATTTAAGTTACCATTTGAATGGTAGCAATTGGAGTTGACATAACGCGCTTTCCAAACATTACATCCACAATAGGGATTTGCTGTTCCAAGATACAACTCATCTTCACAACTAACCAATAGAGTCCTTCCACCATAACTATATGGATCATGTAGACCATCTAAAACTCTTGGTGTAAAATGACAACCATCGGTGGATGTATAAATATCAAATCCTTTGGGATAATTATATTTATTCAATAAGCATAAAATTTTTGAGTATGCTCTAACAATCTTTGTATAATTCTCTATTCCCATATTTTCTATATATTGCTCTTTATTTTTACGAAACACCTCATATAGGAGTCGTACATTAGTTGAAGCATCATATGTGGTAAGAATTAAATGATTCTCATATTCTTTAATTTGCCACCCATAAACATTAAAGATATTGTTAAATCCTGAATTAAATCCCGAAATGCTTTTATTTCTTTTTCCAGTCGAAGGAGAGGATGAAAGTAATGGCTTCCCTCCTACAACAACTTCCCAGTTATCATTTTTATCAACCCGAATTAAATCAAAGCCGAGTGGTGCAAATAAAGCTAATGGTAACTCTTTAGTCACAGCAATATACAGATGATTTTTAAAGACTCCAGTAGACATCACATTTCGATTCATTGCATCTCCAAATCCTTTATCAGCAACTAGTGTCCAATCATTCATGGTTGGATAGCTATCATTCGAACGCCAGATTTCAGCTCCACTTTCAGTCTCAATCCCTACATACAGTTTATGATTAAAAACTTGTAAGCTATCAACTCCACCAACTGGATTTTGGCTTGGAATAAAAGAACGACTATTAGGGTTAATCACTAACTCAAAAGGTTCAAATTCAGGATCTTGGCTTGAATATAAATATGGCATTCCTCCACCTATGGCTTCATCCAATGTGGCGATATACAATCTACCATTCAAAGAGGCAAAAGCTCTCGAGCTTGTCCCAACCAATTCAGGGGTGTATAATTTTTTCCAGTGTACTCCATCCTCACTTTTAAAGACATACACCTGTTCACCAATGGTTGCGGCATAAATGGCACAAGAATACTCCGATTGATGTGTAATCATCGCTCGAAATCCATAACTATTATCGGAAGAATTAGTCTTAAAGACTCGTTGCCATGGACAGCTTCCATCCTTTTTATATCTCCAAATTTCAGCGTTATTATCGATTCCAGTTGTAATGATAGGATTTTGATTTAATTGACCACTAAAACTAGTAGCAGCAGAAATCAACATATTCCTGCAAGTTCCCACATAAATATAATCTCCAAATTCCACCATTGACCAAGCATAACTATTTTGTCTTGCATTAGCTGGATCATTAATATCAAATCCTTGAATTTTATTTAATCTTTCAAACCATAACATACGATTTCTCCTTTAGTCTCAAACTATTCATATAGTTCATTATATGGAAGAATGGCTCGTAAAGTGATGACTAGAAAGTTACTTTCCCTCTTTTCTATCATGACTGAGACTAACCTCCTAATTCAGATACTCCATACATGTTAATCTTTTTCCCAACGTCGCTTTTTATGATATAATGGTTATTATTAATAAACAGGTGATACAAATGAAAAAAAACAGTCAAAGTCGTTGGTGCTATTATCATCAATGAGTGTGATGAAGTGTTATGTGCGCTTCGTTCACCCAAGATGAGCCTACCGAACTATTGGGAGTTTCCAGGTGGAAAGATTGAGCCTAATGAAAGTATCGAAGATGCTGTTATTCGTGAAATTCAGGAAGAATTAGACTGTACAATAAAAGCTCTTCAAGTATTCAATGATTATACGCATGAATATGAACACATTTTTGTCAACTTAATCACCGTCCTCTGCGAGTTAGTTCAGGGGACACCGAATGCTAATGAACACGCAGAATTACGCTGGGTGTCAAAATCTCAACTCAATAAATTAAACTGGGCACCCGCTGATCTTCCTGCTGTCCATGAACTAATGAAATAACAAAAAGAGTCTTTGAAACCAAAGGGTTCTAGACTCTTTTTTGTTATACTTTATAATTAAATTCTCGATATAACGCTGCTGGGATTTTATGCTCAAGTTCCATTTGAATCGTTATAGGCTTATTTCCTTCTGCGTGAATGGTATTTCCTCTTCCAATATAGATATATGGTTGAACTTCACCATCAATCTTTTTAAATTTACGCACAAATAAGTGAAGATTAATTCCCTTCTCTTTATTATGAATAATCTTTTGTCCACGTTCTGAATCTTGAGTTGTAGCATTTGGAGACTGCCATTGAAACTTATCTGCTGAAATAAACTGATCTTGATAATTAATGCTTTCTTTTATGTCTTCTTCTTTATGTAAATCAACAAATAAGAAGAAATCATTCTGATAGGTTAACAATCCACTTCCTCTAAATGCACTATGTTTTTTATCATAGTTTGCCAGTTTAGCAACCTCCTTCATCGTATAAGATTCATATAACTTGAAGAAAGGTAATCCATAATCATTAGTTCCAAATTCCTCTTGGTAACGGACTAATCCATACATTAAGACATCTTCTAAATAAGGTTTAAAATGAGGGGCATGACGTAATTGATTAAACACCGGTAATACGACTATCGTTTGACCGAGACACTCGAAAAGTTTTAAATACTGAGAAACTTCACCTGTGTCATAATAAACTTGACCTAAACATTGTAAGGCATGTAACACACTTTCCTCACACACGGCATCGACATACTTTAATACCTCTTTGATAGCCATCTCTAAATCTAGATGCATCACTTCAGGATGACGCATTAAATAATTTAATAAGATGAACTCATATGGTCGCCTTAGAGGAAGTTGACCTGACCATTCACGCACTACTTTAACAAATTCATCGGCACCTAAAAGTGACAAAAGAAATGAATCTTGTTCAACTTTAGCAACAAAATTAAGATAAGTTTTTTCTTTTTTAATGAACGATACTGGATCAGGTGCCCCTTCATATTTTAAATAATCACTTAACATATACGGCGTCTGTCCTCGATTCATTCGTTTAAATTCTTGGTAAGTTTCCCTTAAATATGCCATCGAATTAAAATTCTCAGACTCTAATTGTGTTAAAATTTGCTCCTTTGAAATACTATCTAAAATGATAAAACTGTCTCCTGGAATATCAGGGAATCCCGTTGATACGGCTACTTTCAAACTATCTTTATCATAAAAACGATCACCATTTAGTGCAATCGCAGTTAAGAATGATTTATGATGATTACCAATAAAATCTAAAACAGTTAAAAACTCTTTATTTTCTTGCTTACGTAATCCACGACCTAATTGTTGGATAAAGATAATTGGCGATTGTGTCGGACGAAGCATAAGTACCAAATTAATAGATGGAATATCGACTCCTTCGTTAAAAATATCAACCGTAAAAATCACTTCTAATGGATCCTGATCATCTTCTAGACGTTGAATTATGACTTGTCGCTCTTCGGGAGAATGATTCCCCGTTAAACAAGCACTTACAACTCCCGCTTCATTAAATTTTTGCGTCATATACTCCGCATGCTCCACACTAACACAAAAACCAATTGCCTTACGATATTCCCCATCATACCCAAATAATTGCATCTGCTCTAAAATAAAATTAACCCGTTCATTGACTTTAAGTCGCTTTGTTATTTCATGAATTTGATCCAACTTAACATCACTTAAATTCACACCTTCGATATCACGGATCCCAAAATAATGAAAAGGAACAATCAAATTTTCTTCAAGTGCTTCACGAAGACGAACCTCTAATGCAACATGACCATCAAAACAATCAAAAATATTAAAATCATCACAACGTTCTGGTGTTGCTGTCATTCCCAGTAAAAATTTAGGTGTAAAATAATCTAATAATTTTTGATAGGACTGGCCACCAACATGATGTGCTTCATCAATAATGACATAATCAAAATAATCACGTGGATACTGCTCATAGTAACGCGACATCGTCTGTACCGTTGCAAATAAATAATCCGCCTCTATCTCTTTCACATTCCCCGTATAAAGCCCCATCGATATATTACAATCCCCCATTACTTTCTCAAACGTGACCTTCGCACTTCGTAAAATCTCCTCTCGATGCACTACAAACAATAACTTTCTAGGTTTGACCTGACTGACATCAAATGCCGACATATAAGTCTTACCAGTTCCTGTTGCTGCAATCACTAAAGCTTTCTTTTCTCCTCTTTGACGAAGTGAATTCAGTCGTTTCATGGCCGCTTGTTGCATCAGATTTGGACGAACCTCACTTGGTAATAATAGTGCATCTTCTACTTCTAACAAGCTCTCTCTTTCAAAAGCCTTAAATCTTTGATAGCTGGCTTTGTACTTTTCTAATTTCTCTTTCGTTAAACTACCTGCAGCTTCCCATAACAATTCATAATCAGATAATACGTCCTCAACCATTACATCACTCTTTGATTTAGTTAACTTCACATTCCATTCAATATTTTCTTTTAATGCACTCGTCGTTAAATTGGATGAACCAATATAAACCTCAACAAGCTCTCCTTTCATAAATAGATAACCTTTTGCATGAAGTCCCCCTTCAATGACTTGATCATATAAACGAACTTCTATATTTTTAAAAGATTGTAACTTCTCAATCGCCTTCGGTTCTGAAAATTGCTGATATGTTGATGTCAAAACGCGACCATAAATACCACGTTGTTCCAATTCACTTAACTTTTGAACTAATAGCTGAACTCCACCAAACGTCATAAAGGCCACCGTAAAACAAAAACCTTCACACTGATCCAGTGATTGAAGTAAGTCACTCAGTACTGTCACGCCACCTTGGTTTCGAATAAATACTGTCTCTTGTTCCATCTCTGACACTCCTTACAACATTTCACTTACAATAAGATCATTTTAGCACAGTATTCCTCAATCGATCTACGACAAAAATAAAACTAGAGGATTTCCTCTAGCTTTATTTTTATTCAATAACTTCCTCTCTTTCCTCCTTATATTTTATATTCTCGCCCCATCCATATAACTCATCATGACCTTGATATTTCATGCTTGTTAATATCGTCTTTATATATTCCGCTTCTCTTAATATCTTTTGATACTGCTTTGATGAACAAAAAACATCTGCAGTGATAAATCGTAAATGAATTTCTGGCATCTTGATGTTTGTAGTCATAACTTGTACTTCAAGTCTTGTACAAACTTCATCGACAGTGCGGTAATTGAGTTGATTCTTATAAAAGCTTCGTTCATTTATTAACTCGACTGAGACAATATCACAAAAATCAAAAATATGTATCCTTTTATAATCTGGCATAACCTTTTCTTTTTGAATCACAAACCATTTATTATGTCGACTATCTACATAAATGATCGTCTTATCATCTCCCATTTCTTCATCAAAACTTAGTTTCAACTTTTGATAGACTTCATTTAATTGCATTCCTTGATGAAGTCGATGATTATATCTTTCATGTTTCCTATTTTTTATCATTGGTAATTTTATAAATCCAATCCCCATTAAACCTATAGCTATAACTAATAAAAGATGACCTGCAATTCCTAGAAAATCAAACGACTTTAGACAAATCCATGCTATCAACACACTCATGACAAAATACCATACGGCCTCATTTCTTTGTTCATTCATTTGATCACCTCAAATCTACTGTTTAATCAAGCTCTCAGTAGTATTTATCAGCTAGCCTCTATTTATACTAAGGAATTTTAATATAAGCCATTCATGTTCTTCTTATGCGATAAAGCTTTTATTCCTAACCCTCTTTTTCACTAGTTCACCAAATAAGTGACTAACTTCATTAAAATTTGAAGAGGAATCTTACGTTGATCAATAGCACAATTAATCATAAATGACTCACGCTCTAAATACACTGAAAGTCAACGATTTAGTAGAAATTAACGATATTATCCCCCCCTGCTAATATCAGTAGCTATATTTATATGATGCTATGAAATCCTCTATCCCATGTATTTTTCATCTATTGATCCCATTCATCTAACCACTTATCGTAATCCTTGTCATAACAACAATCAACCCTATTTATCTTTATATCGTTTGCAATTTTTTCTGATTTCATCATAAAAAAAGCCATCTCGATTTCAAATCCAGATGGCTTTTAGGTAAAGTTTCTAGCAAAGAATACAATACACTACCTATTTTAATTCTCCAAATAGAAAATGACACCCCAATATCTATTTTCTATTTTTCTTCCCTTACCTTTCTATTATAAAAATTTTAACCGGCAGAATTTATCGGATTTTATATTCTGTCAGATACTTTTTTTCAGATTGTCACTTCTTTTCTCAACTTGCTCCTCAATTTTACAAGCTAACATCATTTAAATAACCTCTTTTTGAAAATTAAGTTGCAATGATTTCTCGACTAGCTCACTGACTGAAACCGATTGTTTAATGACAAAACCAATATGACCTTCATATACTACTTTTAACCACAAGCCATCAACATCAATCACCTCAAATTTCGTATGAGATGGGATTACTGTTAAAACTTCAGCAATCATTGATTTTTCCGCTCGTAATTTTAAACTTGTCCATGTATATTGATAGACAGACATGTGGTGTTTCAAAACTTTCACTTTAAATTCATCCTTTCTAATGACATTTCAATGCATTTTATGCTAATTTTTTGAATTTGTTACCGATGAATTTTTAAATTTTTCCTCACCTTGTTACTTTTTTTGAATCGTTAGTTTTTGATGATATGAATCACCAAAAATTCACATAATAATCAAAGCATTTTTAATGAAAGAAGGAATTTAGATGCTTTTTAAAGACCGATTCGATGCAGGCCAACAACTTGCTAATCAACTTAAACGATTTGAGAACGATTATCCTCTCATCTTACTCGTTCCCCGTGGAGGCGTTGAAGTTGGGCTCGAGACTATTCGCCGTTATCAACTAGATTGGGATTTTATGATTCCGCGAAAAATCGGTGCCCCTCATAATAAAGAAATTGCCATCGGTGCCGTCACGATGGATGGAAATTATTTATTATATGAAGAATATATTAATCAAATCGACGTTTCTTCTGACTATATTCAAGAACAAATTCAACAAGAAATGATGGAAATTAAACGTCGACTCCAGAAGTATCGAGGAAGTGAAACATTCCCACCTGTGATGAATCAAACGGTCATCTTAATTGATGATGGGATTGCCACAGGCTTCACCCTACTTGCTGCCATTAAATCTATTCATGCTCACGCACCTAAAAAACTTATTCTGGCTGTCCCTGTTGCCCCAACTGAAACGATTGAAGCATTCCGACAATTTGTAGATGACATCATCTGTCTCCATTCCATTGATCGCTTCACTTCAGTTGGCGCTTACTATGAATCGTTTCCCCAAGTCACAGAAGAACAAATGAAGTCTTACATCGATTTACTCAACAAACAGCAGGTGATCATGTAAAAAAACGCCCATCAATGGGCGTTTTCTAATGGATAACAACTGTGGTACCGTCTAAAATATTATCATAAATCCATTTCGCATTCTCCGGAACTAATCGAATACACCCATGACTCAGTGCCTCACCTAACCGATCATCGATAATTCGTGTGCCACTTGGATCATATAAAATTGAATGATAATAATAACCATCTTTAATTCGGGTCGCATATTTTACTTGATAACGGTCGGTTCCAAAAGAAGGTTTACGACCACTAATATGGAACGTTCCTGTAATCGTTGGTGTCACCGGTGCCCCAATCGTAGATGGCCAGCGATATAATTCTTTCCAAGTTCCTTTATTATCTTCAAAGACATACGTTTGTTTGGCTTTTAAATCTGTGGTTAACAGAAATGGCGTTGGACTTTTAATTTTATTATCATTGACATATTTCGTCATATCAGTGTAGAATACGGCTAATTTATCTGGGTCTGACTTCGCCCCATCATCACTTAAATACCCGCTATAAATAAATCCAAGCTTTCCATCATAAAAACCTTGGCTCCAAAGTCCATCTTGATCGACGACTTCAACCTCTTGATGCTTTTTAATCACTTTCATGGACTGAGAGTTTTTCGATGGTTTGGCTCTTAAATGAACATTACTTGTGGTGACCTTCGTCACTGAGACATAATCTTTATAAACATAACCGATTTGGTCATCGTATAACACCTTAAGCCATTCATCATCTGAGTCAATGAGCTCAAAACGAGAATAGGCTGGAATCACCTTAATAATCATAGCCGATTTAGAGGGCTCTTTTCGCAAATTAAGATTCGTGATGGTATATTTATTAATCGGCGCTCTCATGTCTTCACTCAAAACTTACTCACACCTTTCACTCTATCTTTTGCTATCGTATGACATATCTTTAAAATAAGTGATTAAATGACAAAAAGAAGCGGGAATATTCCGCTCCTTCCTCTTATTTTACTAATGACTGTCCAAGATGGTAGCAGGCATCTAATGCTTCTTCATCAGGATAATCATTACAAATCACGCTTTGACAAACTAGATTTGCTGAAGCTTCTGAACAAGTAGACTCCCACTCTTCCATCCACTGACCATCACCCCAGCCATATGAACCAAATAATGCAATATTCTTATGCGCAAGCTCAGGTAAACAAGCTTCAAACATTGGTTCAAACTCACTATCTTCTAACTGTTCCACGCCCATGGACGGACATCCAAATGCAATAGCGTCATACGTAGCAACTAAGCTCTTCTCAAACTCAGCAGCTGTAAATAAATCTACCTCGGCTCCTTTACGCTTTGCACCTTCTACTACTTGGTTTGCCATCGCTTCCGTATTTCCTGTTCCGCTCCAAAACACAACTGCAACTTTACTCATCATTCCACTCTCCTTTAATTATATTAATCAGCAACAATTAATTGCTGAATCGAAACACCACTTCCAAATCGTTGCTTATAGATATGCTTACACTTTTTAAACTTTGTAAAGAGCTTAATACTCTCCACTACATCCCCATACACTTTCCAATATCCTGTGTGCTTACTATTTTTCCCTTGATGCCTTATAAATCCAACGACATCTTCTACAGGATAGCCAAGAAATAATCCTATTTCATGAGGAAATGTTTCTTGATAACAAAGACGTTCCTTTAATAATTCTAGGCATGGTCTTAGCACCACACTGGAATAACCAACTTTTAATAAGAGTTGTTGACTCTCTAATCTTGATAAATCCATTTCTAACTGTTGATGACGATACACATAAATCAAAGCTGAGGTTTGACGCAGTCGTAAAACTTCACAATAAAGACCTTTATCATTTAACATTTGATTCGCCATCAACACCTTTTGATCCAACTCTTCACGAGTTGAAAAAGATAAATTAAATAAACTCGCTGTCTTTAGCCCCGCTAACGTGGGTGCACAATGTTCAACTAAATACTTCTGCATCTTTATCCCTCCACTTTATTTTAGTTAGCTTATGCTAACCTAATCTTAAAAATAAAAGACACTTCTCAATCTTTATTTAAAAAATATCTTTTTCAACGAGTTAGCACAAGCTAACTAATCTTTAAAAATAAAAAGTAGTTATCAATATCCTCACACCAAGTTAGCAATAACTAACTCGATACTTAAACTATAGCATGTTTATCAATGATTGAAAAGCCTCAACGATGAAGTTCTAAATATAATCAAAAAAACCTCTATTTAAAAATAAAGGTTTTCTATGAATATAAAACAGCATGATCAATTAATTGTAAATTATATTGACGAATTAATTGACCTAGCATTTCAGCATAAATTTTATCCCCATTTTCATCTTTAGCGGTACTATATCCCGCTTCTTCTAATGCTTTTGCCTGTGTTCTATAAGTCTTAGCTTCAAAAACACCACTTTTAGTATAACGAGGATTGGCTACTAAAAATTGACCATGATCAATGATGGATGCATTAAGCGATGGATAACTTCTAAACTCATCGATAATATACTCATCAAAACCTTCTTTCGTTTCAAAACTCATGACTTCACCTGACCAATTCGTTCCCGTTTTAATTCCAAATAAATTATTCGCTTGATTCGCTAAGTCTGACTGTCCCCAATTAGATTCTAATATCGCTTGTGCAATCGTAATCGAAGGTAAAATTCCATATAACTGATAGTTTTCAATCGCCCCTGCTTTAACCGACTCAATAAATCTCATCTCAAAAGATTGAGGATCTGTTTTAGAAGGAATATAACCATAATCTTTTAATTGATTCAAGTTATCATAGGCCCTCTTTTGTTCTTTCTCGTTTAAATCTAATTGATTGAGAACCTCATCAAAGGACAAGACTTGATGATTCCTAATAAAAAGTGAAGCTTGTTGCTGTAACTCTTCCTCTGAAATTTGACTTAAATCTTTTTTCGGATCCATTGCAATTATCGCCACGATTTCTTGCCAATTAAGTTGAAAGTTATCGCCTCCAAGCTCGTCGACCTCATTGACGATATAAGGTAAATCTAGTAGCTCTTTCGCTAAAGGAGGCCGAACAAACATCTTTAGTTTCCACGTCAAACCCATACTTATCAGAAGGAGTAAAATAAGGACTCCGATTAGATATTGTTTCCTCATAATCTCTGCCTCCTTACTCTTGCTGTCAATATCATCAATATTTCAGTATCATGATTCGACACCAACTCTACTAATTATCCATTTTCACTTATCTATCATATCGAAAAATAATCAATATTTAATAATAAAAGAGTAGAAAAACTGTAAAATCATCAACCTTCCTTCATACAAACCGACGATACAATTAATAAAAATTTTTATAATTTACAACAATGACTACTTCTTATCTATTAATCTATTATTTTATCACACAAACGTTGTAGCGATATTCCTTCTCCATATTGCTTAAGGTAGTATTGTTTACAATCTGCATACTTTTGAAATAAATTTTTCATCTCCTCAACATTTGCATAAACCTTCCAGTATCCTTTGTAAACATAGTCCTTCCCCTGGTGTTCAATAAATCCTATCACATCTTCGTATGGATAACCAAGGAAAAATCCAATTTCATGTGGAAATTCTTCACTTAACATCAAACGTTTTTTTAAAAAGTTTAAACATTCTTTAAGATTAATGGATGGATATCCTATTGGCTTTAAAAACTCTTTTACTTTCAAATTTCTTAATTCACTTTCCAATGCTTCTTTTTCATATACATAGATTAAAGCTCTTTTCTTTCCGATTTTAAGTAACGTAGCGTAAATACCAGCTTGATTCATCTGTTCATTGACTAACCTTAACTCTTCTATGAGACTCTCCATAGTTGTCAGTGGATAGCTAAATAAATTGGCGATTTTTATATGAGCGAGTGTTGGCGCACAATAGTTAATGATAAATTCAATCATCGATACTCCCTCTTTCTTTCATTCTAAAATCAACCATCATGGCACTCACTTGGTTCTCTCGAATTATCGCTTTTGATAGATTGAAGTAACTCAGGCATGAATCTAAAATAGCAGCATCTGTACTCACGACATATTCTTTATTGACAAGTAGCACATCTGCATTCGGAACTAATTCCACTTCAACAGAAAGAGGAATGGCTTTCATCATCGATAAAATACTGGATTTTAACCGTTTAGAGTTTGAAACAGGTGCATCTAAATAGAAAATGACATGCGAAACTTCATATCGCTTTAAAAATTGTCCCAGTAGTTGAAGAGCCTGTTCAGTTTCTTCAATCATTCGATAACTGCCTCGAAGTCCTGCTAAGTCACGAATATTCCCATCATTCCCAAATACTAAGGTGCCACCACTTAATGCCACTTCAAGTGTAATAATTAAGTTGAACCCATCAATATAGAGTGTCTTTCCTTTCATCTGCTCTAGTGGTAACTCTTTTTCCATACGTTTTAAACAACATGTGCTTGCACAAATAACACGCTTTAATGCTTCACGTTGGCGGTTTGAAAATAAAAAGCGATTACTAACAAAAGTAACACTTCCTTCTAGTTTATAACCTCGATTGATGAGCCAAGTAATATCATGATTTGCCTGTTTTAACTTCTCCAATTCTACTTGGGAAAACCAGCGTTCGTCTTGGCTATCGTACCCACGTCGTACCATTTTTACACCTCATTTTGAAAAAAAGCAGACGAAATCCTCCCCGTCTGCTTTTATATCTTAATAAAACTAGTATGACAAATTGATGGATTTGCTATGCAATAAACTAGCATTTCCGTCCATTTACCAACGTATTAATCATATCAAAAAAAGATCGGCGAATTTGCCGACCTTACTTTTCATCTTTTAAATCGTTTAGTTATACGCTTTTTGAACCTTTAGTTTTTTCCCTTTAATGGTCTTCGTTTTTAACCCATCAATGACACTCCAACCTTTACCATTTAAAATATCAATATAAGTAACATTTTCCTGAATATCAATAATTCCGATATCTTCTTTTTCAATGCCTTCAATTGATAAAATGGTTCCTACAAAGTCGATGGCACGAAGTTTCTTTTTCTTCCCACCATTTAAATAAATCTTCATGATTTCACGATTCACATCCGCGCGTTTTTCCATTCTCATCTTCGGTTTTGCTTTTAACTTGGCTTCAAATGCAGCTCTTGATTTTTCAACTTCAGTCGCCACTGGACGCTCAGCAACCGGTAGCTCAAATCCAATATAGTTTTGAATTTCTTCTAACCATTTCGTTTCAAATGGTGTGACAAATGTAATAGCTTTTCCTTTTTCTCCCGCACGACCTGCACGACCGATGCGATGAACAAAGGCATCTTTTTCTTCTGGCAAATCAAAGTTAAAGACATGAGTCATTCCACTGACATCAATTCCACGAGCAGCTACATCGGTTGCCACTAAATATGCAAAACGTCCCATTTTAAATTGACGCATAATATCGAGACGATCTTTTTGTTCAAGCCCTCCATGAAGACGATTCACCGGATAACCTTTCGCTTTTAATCCTTGATATAAAGCATCGACCGCTTCTCGTGTTGAGCAGAAAATAATGCAACGTTCTGGATTTTGTACGGTTAATAAGTCTTGAAGTAAACGAACTTTTTCTTGCATACGAACTGGATATAATTCATGTTCAACTAATTCCGTTGTCACATGCTCAGATTCAATTTTAATTTCAATCGGTTGCGTTAAATAGTTTTGTGCTAATTCTTTAATACGATTAGGCATCGTTGCTGAAAATAGCATCATTTGACGAGTACTTGGTGTCATTTTAATAATCATTTCCACTGTCTCAATGAACCCCATTTTTAACATTTCATCTGCTTCATCTAACACAACACACTTAATTTTTTGTAAGTTTAATGTTCCACGTTCGATATGGTCTAATACTCGACCTGGTGTTCCAACGACGATATGTGTTTTTTGTTTTAATTCGCGGGCTTGATCTTTAAAAGGAGCTTTTCCGTAAACAGCTGCCACCTTAAGTCGTTTGAAACGACCAATGTGCATAATTTCTTCTTGTACTTGAACGGCTAATTCACGAGTTGGTGTTAAAATCAAGACTTGTGGCTTATTTTCTTCCCACTCAATCTGCTCACACAGTGGAATCCCAAAAGCTGCCGTTTTCCCGCTTCCCGTTTTTGATTGAACTAAGACATCTTTTTGGTTTAAGATAGCTGGGATTACTTTGGCCTGAACTTCAGTTGCCTCGTCATAACCAAGCCCAGCTAATGATTTTAAAATCTCAGGACTAAGTTGTAATTCATTAAATGTTGTCATCTTTATACCTCTTTTAATTATTACTATCTTTTATTATATCACTTATTTGTCTTTTTGACGCCATTACTTAATTTTTATCAGATAGATTGTAATATTGTATGTGACCCATAAAAAAACTCATAAAGAAGTTACCACACCAAATTCTGAACATTATCGGATTAAAATAATGAAATTTGAGCATCAGCTACCTTCGTCTTCTCACTTAGAAAATTCAAATCTCTTTTTATTCATATACTGAATCTGCACAGTTAGTTGGCGAAATTTTTCTGCGAGTGATTGATTTTTAGTGAATAAAGCTTTATTTCGTTCTATTAATTGTTGTTCAAGTTCTGTCATCCAAGTCGCCTACTTTGAAAAGGGTTTATCATTACAACTAGTATAAGTAATCATAAAAAAATAGAAATAAGAGATTTTATCGAAAAAACCGCTTATTTCTATTAGTATAAGCAACCTGTTTTACATCTTGATTTTGTGGTCATTGTAAATTTTCATTTTCGATTCTAATATATATAAGTCCAGATAAGTTTTTCATATCGGTAAACTTTTAAGCCCTACTAATGGAGGAAACATGCTTCGCATGGTAGGTGACCCATACCCTAGCAAAGGAGGAGTAGATTTCTTTCAGAAATCGCTAGGTGACCCCTGGACGATAGTCTGTCTTAGTATTAAAGCAATCGATTAACTAAGACTGATGTAGAATGATGAAATACATTTCTGTTTCTATATATAACAACATAAATCCGTCACGATCCTAGTATAAAGCTTTGTCTCAATCTTTTTTCTCCCACAAAATAAGAAGATAGTCTGATTAAATAAATCTAAATCATATTTATCAGTGAGGACATTAGTTAAACCCTCATTCCCACAACGCATATCGTTGTGGCGACAAACAATGGATCACCGACCATTTACGAAGTAAATGCCTCCCCCCATTAGTAGGGCTTAAAGATATTTTGAATCGTAGTAAAATTAATAAGCATACTTAAACAGCTCCATTAAAACTTCATCTAAAATATACTCTTATTTCCCCATTGTAAAACGTGACTTCAGTATCCTTAATTTTAAAGTAACAGGCAGGCATATCCTTACCGGTCGTAGATGCTGACTAAGACTTTAAATTAGGGTCACTCAATGTGACTGGAACTATAATATGATTTTCTTTCATAAAAAATTGACCTCCTTATCTTTGATAGCTACAGTATAGCTCAAAGTTAGAGGTCAAAATAGACATATTTATATGACGTACTTCCGATTGAGGAAAAGCGTTTGCTTGTTATTCCAAAGTAGAAGCTGATTTAAAAGTTACTGTTTATTTCGCAGATGCCTATTCGTCTTGGCAAAGAGGAAGTAATGAAGAGATTAATGAGGCAGAGTGCCTCATTAATCATCGACTACAAAAATGTTTAGGGTGGAAAACTGCATAGGTCACCTCCCCACGAAGTGGTATCCCTCTCTGGTAGGAGTCGAGCTATTTCATGAGAAAGTGTCACAGTTGTATTAACAATTCGTTAGTCTAAAAAAATTAATCTTTAATTATTTCACTAAATCATATTTTACAAGATTTAGCGTTATCTCTTCATCGCTAAAAAATGAAATTCCCTCAGCATTTAAATCAGTAAAGATTAACATAGTCATTGCTTTATCACCATCATTAATAAATGTCTCAATACTTTGTTTATCTAAAATGAGTCTGAGTTTTAACAAACCATCTTTTAATGGTACTATTGCACTTTTTTCATTCAAAACAGCTCTTCTACAACCCGAAAATTTTCTATCCATTGTTAATAAGGATTTTTTCACATCGTATTTAATTGCAGTATAGCATACTTCATCTTGTGCGAGTTTAATTGAAAATTCATCACAGTTGATACTTGGTTTAACGATAACTTCTAAATCAATTCTTCGTCCTTTAACAGCCTCAAATGTTTTATTACCTTTGAATGTAACTTCTTGATATTCAACCTTATTTTTTCGGTAATTTTCAATTTCTTTAACTGGGTTTTGAATTAATCGATTATTTATAACGTGTAGTTCTCTTGGTATACTCATTTGTCCAAACCATTCTCTACCTGGATTTTGTAAACCATTTGTGTCCCAATTTGCCATCCATCCTACCATAATCCGTCTTTGACTCTCAGTAAGAACAGATTGTGGAGCGTAGAAATCTAACCCATAATCAATTGCATGATTAATTTCTTCTTTAAAGATATTGTTCTCATTATCAAAATCACCGATTAAGCAAGCCGTTACATTCCCACCTCCATATTCATATCCTTGTGGTAAAACATCTTGTGGGCTAATTAATAATACACCTTTTTCATTCAACTCAAAGAAATCAGGACACTCCCACATTTTCCCTAGCCTATTTCCATTATAAGATAAAATATCTTCATATTTCCAATCAATTGCGTTTTTACTACTAAATAGAACAACTTGTCCACTACCATCTGCTGGTCTATTTCCTACTACGCATAAATAGCTACCATCTTCTTTTCTCCATATCTTAGGATCTCTAAAATCTACTTTACTACATCCTTCAGGTAGCATATCTGCTGTGATAACTGGATTATTTGGATGTTTTTTGTAATTAACACCATCTCCAATGGCAATACATTGTGTTTGAATATCGGTTTCCTCACCATTTGGAAGTTTTACTTTTTTCACACCTGTATACATAAGTAGGTGCTTACCATCATCTAACGTTACAGCACTTCCAGAAAAACATCCAAATTGATCATACTCTTGATCAGGTGCTAACGCCGTAGGCAGATACTCCCAATTAATCAAATCTTTACTTTTAGCATGTCCCCAATGCATCGGTCCCCATGAAGCACTATATGGGTGATATTGATAGAACATATGGTATTCATTATTATAAACACTAAATCCATTAGGGTCATTCATCCACCCAACTCGTGATGCTAAATGAAAGTCAGGTTTTTGTAGCTTAATTGCACCCTCATGATTCATCTCATACTCTCTAGCTTTATTTAAAATTATATTCATATTTGATATCCTCATTTCCCAGACATATTGAGATACGTTATTATCCTAATTATTCATAAGCTGCATCTAAATATTTTTGATGAATTTCTAAATATTCTTGTAGTCCATAAGCGTCTAAATCTTTCAGGTACTGACTCCACTCTTCATCAGTAACACCATTTTTAATCCAATCAGCTTTTTTAGTATTCATTAATTTTTCCAAATCAGTTTGAAGATTTGCTAAGCGTTTAGTATCTTCTTGATCCATAAAAACTACAGGATATACATATTCATGATTCATATCTGGTGTAAAGTACTCTTCAATCCACTCTAAACGATATTGTGCATCAGCTGGTGTAGTAACATAAACACCATAATACTCATCAAGAATAGCCAATGGGCCACCAACAGACTCAGCTTCACGAACTTCAACAGGTGATGCATCACCTAGAGGCGCATGTTGTAACATTTCTTCACCATCTGCATTTTTCCCTAATTCAAAGATATCAAACTCATCATCTTCACCATAAGTTCCCCAATTGTTTTGTGGAGATTGAAATGGATCATACATTTGATCTAAATATGCACATACTAATGCTGGATTTCCAGCTGCAGCTGTCACTACTGCACGCCCAACATCTACACCACTAGTAAATGAACCATTTTGAGCTGTTAAATTTGTCACATCAGCAGTTAGAACTGGTAATGGAACCCAATCATTAAGATTATCAATGTTTGCAATATCCCAACTAAAAGCAACTCCATAACGTCCTGATTTCCCTTTTGAGACATATGTAGACCAGTCTTGAGTAAACGCTTCTGCATCAATTAAACCTTGCTCATATAAAGAATGTAGCCATTGAATACCTTCTTTGTACCCCTCTTGTACAGTAGTACTAATGACTTCTAGATTATCTGTTACTGCAATATGTCTACTTTTATCTGGATCGCCGTATCCTTCCCCAAATCCATTAATTAATATTGAAGGATCTTGATCACCATCATTAATAATACAAGACATTGGAATAATATCTCCATCTATATTAAATTCTTTTTGTAAAGCTTCCGCATTATCTCTAAAGGCAATTAATATCTCTTCAAATTCCTCTACCGTTTCAGGTATTTCTAAATTTAAGAAATCAAGCCATTTTTGATTAATAAAACTCATATTTCCAACTGTTTGAATAGCTTTTTTCCCGCTACCTAATTGCTCAATCCAAGGTAGTGACCAAATATGTCCTTCTGAATCAGTAATCATAGTTCTATATTCTGGATATTTATTTAATATATTACTCAAGTTCGGCATATACGCTTCAATATAATCTTCTAATGGAAGAATAACTCCTTGTTGTGCGTATCTTGATAAATCACTTGTAGAAAATCCTGCATTCATTACAAAATCAGGTAATGTATTAACATCTGACATTGCTAATGTGATTTTATCTCCCCATTGATCTGATTGAATGGCTGTCCACTCCACCTCTACATTAGTAGCCTCCTGTAACCTTTTAAAAATTGTGCGGTTATTTGGATTAGATTCCGTATTAGCTGGAAACGTTGTCATTCCTTTGATAGTCGTCGTTTCTTGTAAAGGAAATTGCAGAGTTGCTACATCAACCTCTTGAAAATCCGTTTGACTTCTTAACTCTACTTTATTCCCACTACAACCGACTAAGGCTATAGATGACGCTAAAAAAAGACTAATTCCCTGCATAACTGTTCTACATTTCATTTTTTCCCCTCCATAAATTTTGTATTTTATATTACCCTTTAATCGATCCTAACATGATTTCTCCATCAAAATATTTTTGGAAAAATGGATACATCACAATTAAGGGTAAACTCGAAATAATAATTGTAGAATATTTTAATAACTCCGCTAGCTGAGCTCTTTCAGCCGTACTTTGTATATCTGAAATCATTCCAGACTCAGGTTGATTTTGAATTAATATCGAGCGCAATACAAGTTGTAATGGTTGCTTAGATGCATCATTTAAATAAATCATTGCATCAAAATAACTATTCCACATTCCAACAAATTGCCACAATGATAATACTGCAATAATTGGAAAACAAACTGGTAATAAGATTTTAAAGAAATAGACTAATTCATTAGCACCATCTACTTCTGCAGCTTCTCTTAACTCACTTGGAATACCTTTATAATACGTTCTAGCAATAATCATATTCCATACGCTAAAAGCCCCTGGCAAAATTATGGCCCAAATTGAATCTAATAATCCTAGATCACTTATTAATAAATATGTTGGAATTAATCCTCCCCCGAAAAACATTGTAATCATAAATATTAGATTAAAAATCTTTCTACCTTTAAAATCTTCTCTTGACATAGGATAAGCCGCTAGCAACGTTACTATAACCGAAATGACAGTAAATAACACTGAGTAAATAATAGCATTTTTAAATCCTGTCCAAATTGATGCATTATCAATTACCCTTTCATATGCTGTTAAGGTCCATTTACTGAAATCAAAAGTAATTCCTTGATTTTGTAAAGTTACTGGATCAACAAATGATGCAAAGATAATATATAATACAGGTACTATAATAGCTAATAAAAATAACCCCAATACCAAAAACGATAGCAGTAAAAATAACTTATCACTAACACATAGCTTATGAAATTTTTTTATCCTCTCCATACTATTCACCTACAATCCTTTTCCGTCATTCATTTTAGCAATAATTTTATTCACTAAAACTAATAAAATAATATTAATTACTGTATTAAATAATCCTACTGCTGTTGAGAATCCATAATCACCCTGTAGCAATCCGATTTTATAAACATATGTAGATATTATTTCAGAAGCTTGTAAGTTTAAATCTGTTTGCAGCGCATATGCTTTTTCAAAGCCGATACTCATAACATTTCCTGCTGCTAAGATAAATTGAATCACAACGATATCTTTAATCGCTGGCCATTCAACAGCCTTAATTTGTTGAAAAATATTAGCTCCATCGATAATCGCCGCTTCCTTCAACTCTTTACTTGCATTCGAAAGTGCAGCCGTGTACATAATCGAAGCCCATCCAGCAGTTTGCCAAATACCTGAGGCAATATAAATTGTACGAAATGCTGAGGGCATAGTCATAAAGTCTATATCTGTATTAAAGAATAAATTAAGCGGCCCATTTACTGATAATAATATTCGTATAATACCGCACAATACGATAACAGATATGAAATTAGGTAAATATAATACCAATTGAACTTTTTGTCTTATTTTAGAACTACTAATCCGATTTAATAGGAAAGCTAAGATAATAGGTACTGGGAACCCCCATAGTAGGCCATATATACTCAACTTTAAGGTATTAACTAGATATAAAATGAAATCTGGAGATTTCATAAATCTTATGAAGTGTTCAAAACCAACAAATTCACTTCCCAATATCCCCTTTATCGGATTATAATCTTGAAATGCAATTAATACCCCTCCCATTGGTAAATATTTAAATACCAATGTTAATAATAAAGCTGGTAAAAGAAATATCACATATAACTGCCAGTGGGATTTTATATATAATATTGTTTCTTTTGATCTACCACGCTTTTTCAGTTGTCTACCACGCTTTTTCACTTGGTTATTTCCCAAAACATGTGCGCTATTTTCCATGACTCTTCTCCTTTCTAAAATTAATTCACTCCACAATACTTTTACAAATGTAACAATACAACCGTTTACATTAGTATTTATATCAGTGTTTTTACACATTGTCAATAAATATTGTTATTTTTAACCAAAAAATATCCCAAATCTTACATCTACAACACCATTAATTGCACAAATTATCTTTTGTCGTTTGCACAATTTTTGTTACATTATAAAGCGCAAACATTGTGCAATTGACTATTTTTTATTCGTATATTATAATAATTATATATTTCTATATTTTTCCGATACCCAATCATTCACTAAACCTAAATATATAAGTCCTGATAAGTTTTCATAACTGAGAAAATTTTAGCATGACAATAGTTGATCTTTCTGTCAAAAATATTGATAGGATAAACCTGATTCTGAGATTATGAAATATATTTCACTACTTATATAAATATAAAAAATCATTCTGATAAAAATATCAATATTAGAATGATAAAAATAAGGAGGATATATGTCAAATAGAGTAACAATTCAAGATATTGCTGATGCTTTAGGTATTTCTAGAAATACTGTTTCTAAAGCACTTAATAATACTGGAGTTATAGCAGAAGCAACTAGGGAAAAAGTTATGCAAAAAGCTATAGAAATGGGATATAAACAATTTTCAATCGCAGAATTTTCAAACTTTAATAATTTCAACGATCTAGTTTCTAATTCTATAAAACAAAGTGAAATCATTTTATTAACATCCACCTTCTTAAATAATTCACACTTTGCATCATTAATGCTTGATAAATTTCAACGTGAATTATCACAATTAAATTATACGCTTACAATCATCAGAGTTTTACCTGAAGAATTAAGCTCATTAAAACTTCCCTCTTCTTTTAACAAACATACTTGTGCTGGGATTATTTGTTTTGAAATGTTTGATAAAGATTATAATCATATGATTAGTAATTTAAATATCCCTATCTTATTCGTAGATTCACATGTTCTAACATCAAATCCTATTAATTCCGATTTCCTGTATATGGAAAACACATCAGGAATTCAACAACTTATTTCAGAAATGGTTCATCGTGGCAAAAGAAAAATAGGTTTCATTGGAGAAATTAATCACTGTCAATCTTTCTATGAACGCTACCTAGCATTTCGTAATGGTCTATTGTTTCATAATATAGAGTATTATGATAAATTCTGTTTTACAAATCATAATGTAGATAAATCGCTTCAAACACAAAGTTCATATTTGGAATACTTGCACAATTGCCTTGATAATTTAGATGAGTTACCTGATTTATTTATATGTGCAAATGATTTTATTGCATTAGATGTTATTAGCGTTTTAAAAATTAAAGGCTATAAGGTTCCCGATGATGTTCTTTTATGTGGATTTGATAATTCTCCTGAATCAAGGATTATATCTCCTCCACTAACAACTATTCATATCCACAGTCAAATAATGGGGGTTTGTGCTGCTGAACTATTATTTTCAAGAATTAAAGAACCTACTTTAAATTACCGTAAGATGTATACCGAAACAACACTCATACTTAGAGAATCAACAAATCACTAATGAGATTAAAAAGGAGAGATTTTTCATGGGTAATCTATTCGAGTATAACAGTCCTGTTTCAAAAGCACTCACAAACATCTGCTACAGTGCTTATTTAAATATTTTATGGTTTATATTTTCAATTCCTATCTTTACTATCGGAGCCTCAACGACAGCTTTATATAGTGTCTCACTAAAAATTGTTCGTAATGAAGAAGGTAATCTTACTAAAGATTTCATTAAATCTTTTAAACAAAATTTTAAACAAAGTACTTCTGTTTGGATAATTTTAACACTTTTAGGTACCCTTCTTTTAATTGATGGTTACATTTTATATCATAAAGGTCTAGATAATATTTTTTGGACCATCCTATTAGCCTCGTATTTCGTAGCTTGTGTAGCTTATCTTCTCATTAGCCTTTATATTTATCCATTAATTTCTAAATTTGAAAATAAAACACTCTATGTATTTAAAAATGCTTTAATAATTGGACTTCGTTTTTTAATGTGTAGCGCTGTTATCACTTTCATTCATTTTATCATTTTTTATACAATTATATTTATTTTCACACCACTTATTATCTTTGGCATGGGAATCACAGCATTAATTAGTTCTTATTTAATGTCTAATATTATACTTCAATGTGAACAGAAAACTAAAAGGCTTGACGAACAAAAACTAGTCTAGAAAATAAAGGAGAAATATATAAATGAGTGTGGAATTTAATAAATTAAGATATTTTTATGACTATTATAAATTTCATGTTTTAGCTATTATCCTACTACTATACTTCGTCATTAATATAACTCACGGCCTCCTATTTAGAAAAGATATCATTCTTAATATCGGTTTAGTTAATGTTAATTTAAGTGATCAAGCATCACTTGTTATAAGTGATAATTTTATTACTACTCTTACTATTGATGATGCTAAAGTACAACTTTACGATAATCTTTATATTAAAAATAATCCAACTCAAGAAGAATACGAAATCACCTATGCCTCACATTTAAAACTTCTAGCAACAATCAATGCTCAACAGTTAGACATAGTCATAATGGATGATTCTTCTCTAAATTATTTTAGTGAAAATGATTTCCTATATTCTCTGGATGAATTAAGTTCTAATAGTTCTCTACAAAACCACTTATTAACTATTGACGACACTTCCTCTGTTATCGAGATAACGAATAGCCCTTTAATGTCCAAATTTAATTTTAATGGGAATCTATATTTAGGAATAATTAAAAATTGTTCAAATAAAGATACTGTATTAACTTTTTTAAATTATTTATATCCTTAAATTTCTAACACTCTTTTTTTCAATCAGTATTTATCACTTGATACGAATTAAGAAGCGTAATAATAAGGTAATCTGGAACCTATGTCAAGGACATTTCAAAAAAACATGAGTTAAGCTACATTTAAAAGATGATTTCTGTACCCCACAGGAGTCATCTTTTTTAAATTCCATTGATAACGTGCTATATTATGATACATCTTATATCGTTTGACTTCGTATTTTACCTCATCTAATGTTTGGCATTCTTTAATAGGGATTCATCTTTGAAGTAATCAAAGAAAGATTCTTGTGGTGCATTATCCCAACAGTTTCCTTTTCGAGACATGGATTGACCTAATCCCTTTTTCTTTAATAGAGCTTGGAAGGTTGGGCTGGTATCATGGCTCCTTGATCAGAGTGGATAAACGCTTCTGGATGAAGTGGGATTCGTTTATTCCTAAATAGTTTTTCAATGGTTTCAGTCCCCAATGGCATCCCTAAACTATCCGAAACATGATAAGATAAAATTTTAATGGTAGAGGCATCTAAAATAATCGATAGATAGGCTACTTTTCCAGTTCCATAATATAAATAAGTAATATCAGTGAGTAAGACTTTACCTGGTGTTTCTTCTCTAAATTCTCGATTTAAAAACGCGATGTTCTTCTGTTGCTTTTAGTTGTTTTAAATAGGGTTTCCTTCGACGATGGGGACAGATAATTCTCTATCTTTTCATGATGCGTCTAATTCGTTTAAGGCTATAAACAATCCCCATTTCACCTTCTAATGTCATTTTAATTTGAAGAGATCCTTTTTTGTATCCACGATGATTAAAAATATTCAAAATAAGATCCCTAACCATTAAATCCACTTCTTCACATTTTAGTCGATTCTATTTTGCATCACCACTAAAATAGCGATAATAGCCTGAGCGTGAGACGTTTAAGGTATCACAAAAATAGCCGATGACACCTTTTAAGTTAAAGTGTTCAATGACTTGTGTAATTAACTCATATTTCTGTGAAGGAGTGAGGGATTTAACTACTTTAGTCTCCCCCTCTCCATCAAATATACCTTTTTTAATAATTCATTCTCTGCTTCTAATAATTTAATTTTAGCTTCAAGCTTAGCTGTCTGCTCTTGAGCGGTTAACTCTCTATTTAAACGACGTGCCGAATTCATCGGAAGCGTATCTTTTAATCCAAATAATCCAGGTTTTTCATAAGCCAATTTCCAACTAAAAACAGCAGATCCAATCCGTTTCATGCCGATCATCTCAACATTAAATCCTGCTTGTTAAAAAAACATACGAGGAG
The DNA here is from genome assembly GCF_025594975.1 of Turicibacter sp. T129. NCBI lineage: Bacteria > Bacillati > Bacillota > Erysipelotrichia > Erysipelotrichales > Turicibacteraceae > Turicibacter > Turicibacter sp. T129. The sequence continues at coordinate 31,928 of NZ_JAMQUU010000077.1, forward strand.
TTTTTCCTTCATCTAGTTGTACAACTAATAAACGTTTAAATTCATCATGACAAATAATTGCTTTTTCTGATACCTTTTTAACATAAGGGTTTTTATTTAAAATGTTGATTTCTTTATCTGTAAACTTCTTTTGACTCATTCTCTTCACCATACTTCTCTCAAGTTATCTTTTTTTCTATTATAAAATAAAAGGTAACTATTCAGCCTAGTACAAGAGGGTAAGCTAAAAAGAGGTACCCATTTCATGAAGTCCCCCTCTTGTATTTTATGAAAATTGAATCGTATTTCCTCTTAAAATGGTTTCAATACTTTCAATGATCGTTAATCCTTGCTTTTGATAAGTTGAAATGAATCCTCTGATTCGTGCGAAACAATGAGCCCCTTTTTCTGTTCGAAAACAGCCTGATATTTTTTGTTTCGTTTTAGTCATTCGGACATCACGCTCAGCTAAATTATTATCAAATGGAACTTCAACTTGATATAGAAATTCTAGCACCTCTTCTTGTCGTTTCGATAAACGATTGAGTAATCGAACTGGATCTGTATTTTTTTCATGAGCTTTTAAAGGATTCGCCAGATAGCCTTCTTCAATGATTGTTTGATATCGCTGCCCAAATTCTTGAACCTTATCTCGTGGTAAAGGATATTCAGTCTCTTCTGAATAAGTTTTAGCTTCAAGCAATAATTCCGTCATGTCCTTTGCCCACTGTTGGTTCTCAAACTCGATGATTCCTTTGAATTCTCTTAAATGATGAACGTTACATAAAGCATGAGTGCAATCATCATATTTAAAATACGGTGTCCAATGATCATGGATGACGGTTCCTTTGAAAGTTTAAGGAGGATAAATCGAAGACTTGACGCTTCATCGTTTTTTCAGGCTTAACATCTTCCAAACGGCATCCACACCCTTGGCAAGTTTGTTGATGATGTGTCACAACATGATTCGGATTTTCTACCATTTTTAAGGTTGAACCTTTATGCCCGACTTGACCACCCGTTTTTTTGTTTGAAGGTTGACGTAAACTTTTTGTCTTTTTGAAACCATCGGTTGAGGGAGGTCATTACCCTACTAGTGGTAGAAACATTTATCGACGATAAATGGCAGGGAACCCACTACTGTTTTTACTTGTTTTATTTGATTGTTTTTCAAGTTTTTTAAGGCGAGCATCTAAATCTGAAACAGTCTGAGATAACTCAGAGATTTGAGTGGAAAGTCCTTGAACTAAACTAATAACGGATTGAATCCCCTCCTGATAAACTTTGATGATTTCAGATTCTGACATGAGATGACACCTTCTTCTAAAGTTGGAATAGTAAGGATATTATAACTCAAATTTTACAAGTAGGTAAGTAGGTCAATAGAACTACATATCATTAACAAAACCACCAAGAAACGGATGTTGTTTACTTGGTGGCTGAATAGTTACAATAAAAGAACCTATAAGCTCACACTTTTTCAAGTATCTATCTTATAGGTTCTTTTTTAAGGAGCTGTTGCTTCTTTTTATTATTTTTCAGTATTTAATTTCTCACCTATTATTACTTATATCATCTTTTTTCTTTAATATTTACCATTTACTAAAAATTCATTGATTCGTTCACTTACTCGAAGTCGTTCTTCATATACCCAGTCTAAATCAAAGGGAATGTCGAAATTTTTACAGAAAGAGTAATACAGATTTACTTTCTGATAATACGTTTCAAGTGTTCGTAAACTTTCTTCTTTTTGATAAGGTTTTGGAAGTTCATCCTGATCTTGAATAAAATAATTCTCAATATAGGCAAGTAAGGTTGCGATAATCTCCTCATTATGAACATCGATTGGTAGTTTCATAATACTCCATTGATCGTGTTCACTTAACTGGTATTTTCTAATTTTATCTAAAATTAAAATATAGTCTCTGATATCCATTTTACGATACCATTCGAGTTCTATAGTGGTTGTACTCCAAAGAGCTAGTTTCTCTTTTAATGGTAATCCTTCAATTTCTAAAATAGCTTCACTTGGCCCCATAACCACCTCTTCAATAAGAGGATCTTCCATCTCGATTTTCTCTTTTAAAAATGAGTAGCCTTTTCCATAAGCACACACGTAACCTACCTCATAAAGTCCTTTTCGTCCAGCACGTCCTGCAATCTGTTTTACTTCTTGAGAAGTCAACCAACGCTCCTCTTCTCCATCAAATTTCTGAAGGTTCATAAAAATAATACGTCGAATAGGTAAGTTCACCCCCATTCCAATAGCATCAGTTGACACTAAGATTATATTTTCATGATCAATAAACTCATGATACTGCATTTTACGAACTTCCGGTGGTAAATCACCATAAATGACACTCGCTTTAATTCCACTTTCACGATAGAACTTTGCTAACTCTAATACTTTTCGTTTAGAAAATAGAATAAAGGCATCTCCAACTTGCGCATCACTTAACTTAAAGGGCTCTTTAACAATCTCAAGTGGAACTTGACGTATGTACTCAATAATTTCATAGTCATCCCCGCAATCCTTTAAAATTTCCACTAGTACCTCTTTTGAATTGAGTGCACCACACAAATGAATTTCAGGACATCTTAAACCAAGTAAAGCCCGTGTCCATGCTGCCCCGCGTTGAGAATCACCAATCATTTGGATTTCATCTATCACAGCAACTTCATACGTCTCATTAAGGTTTAGTTTTTCGATGGTCGAACTTTGATGATTCGCACCTTCAATGAGTACTTCTTCTTCACCTGTTAATAAATCACATGAAATACCTTCTTCATTCAAACGCTCAAAAATCTCTAACGCTAAAATTCTTAAGGGCGCTAAATAAATTCCATTTGTACTTTGTTTTAATCGTTGAATGGCTTGATATGTTTTTCCAGTATTTGTTTGGCCTAAATGGAGGTAGACTTTTCGCTTAAGTGCTCTTGCTTCTGGATACTCATCTTTAGGATTATGCGGAAAATGTGTTTGAAAGGCTTCAGCCATTAGTGTTGGGATGTGACTACTTACTAAAGCCGTTAAAATACCTGATGATAAATATTCAGTTTCATATTCTTGAGCAATTTCATCGAACTTAAATTGTGTTTGGTTCTTTTCATTATAATCTTCGAGTAATCGACGTGAGATTTCATCTAAGAGTTCATGATAGTCTATCACTAAATTTTCATAGCCTTTAATGGAGTGACCATCTATCTGACGCAATTGCTTTAACTTTTTTCTAACAGACGCTTCATGGGTCCAAAGGTTACCAATTTTCGTATGCTTAACAACTTGACGTATACCAATTAACTGCTCTTTTAGTTGCTTAAACTCTCGATTATCTTTACGATTTTTTTTCACTTTTATCACCTACTCATAGGATGAACCATTTTATAAAAATCATCGCTCAAAAAGAGTCGTTTTTCAACATAAAAAATCAAACGATGCATCGACGTTTCGATACCATCATAAAATCTAATTTTCTTTCCTAATAACGCCAAACAATGTTTAGAGTATATTCATTAAAGACTGAAAAAACTTGTGGTCTTTAACGTTTATAAAATTTCAACCCTATACTTAAACATAGCATTATTTTAAAAATAATAGATAACATGAGATCACTTATATGGAAAAAAATGAGAGTTATTTAGATTGCTCTCATCTTTTTACATTGATATCCACTAGTACGAGTTCTATTTTCATCCATAGAATGAAACGCTATTCATAGGAAGTCACCCATTTTGTACTAGAAGTTAATCTTTCTAATCGCAAGGCTAGTGTACTAGCAATGATACACTTCAGCGTATCGCCAATCACAAAAGGAAGAACCGCAGCATTTAATGTCGCAATCAATCCCATATGGGTAACCACACTCATCCAAACAGCACCTATGAAATAAATAATTGGCATCCCAATAAAGACTGTCACTTGTAAATAACGTTTAAAGTTAACGGCTACTTTTTGCCTCATAAGACTTATGACAGGAGCAGCTATTAAAAAGGCTAAGAGGAAGCCTCCACTTGGACTTACAATATAAGCTAATCCTGAACCGCCTCCTGCGAAAACTGGAAATCCAAGCAACCCCATCAAAAGATATAACATTACAGTTATAAATACTTGTTGTGGCGTGAGTAGTAACGAACTTACATTAATCATAATTGTTTGTGCGGTAACCATCGTTGGTGTAAATGGTAATGGAAATGATAAATACGACGATACACTCAGTAAGGCTATACAAATTGCCATTTTCGTTAAATCCTTTGTTTTCATGACTATCCCTCACTTTTTGATTCGTAAATCACCTAATAATCAGCGTTTTGTTTCACTTATAAACAAAATAGTTAAAGAACTTTCTAATTTTTCAATTATTAAATTTATCTCCATCGAATTGAAACTTCACCTGAATTCAAGGTCATCTGCTCTCCACTTTTCAATCGAACTTTTAGTCCTCCTTGACCATCAATATCTTCTGCTAAAGCTTCATACCTCTGTTGATTTTGTATGAATGTGATCCACTTCCCTAATACATTAGATCTTGATTTATACTCATCAAGTAAGAACGGATGACTGAAATCCTCACAAAGTGGAAAAATTTCATTTAACAAATGAGCACATATTTGATTGCGAGTGACTACCTCTGGATTCAAAGAGCCTGCAATCGCTTGTAGCTCAACTGGAAAGTGTTTAGTATGAACATTCAAACCAATCCCTAAAATCAGATATTCTACATTCCCACTTTCAAAATCTGTCACTGCTTCTGTTAAAATCCCACAAATTTTCTGTTGATTTAAATAAATATCATTGACCCATTTAATTTGTGGTTTTTGATTCGTTAACCTTTCAATCACTTGGCAGATGGCCACCGCAACTGAAGTCGTGACGTGAATCGATTGACTAAGATGTAAATTGGGACGTAAAATCATACTCATATAAATGCCTGTTCCTTTAGGAGAATAAAAAGTTCTTCCTAAACGTCCACGTCCAGCTGTTTGCTCTTCGGCTAATATCACAGTCCCATGAGGTGCTCCATTCATCGCTTGTTTCTTTGCTTCCGTATTCGTTGAATCAATCTGTTGATGCACCTCTATAGGTACGTTGTGATAATCCGATGATAAATAACATCGAATTCCTTCAGCTGATAATAAATCACACGTCGTATCTAATCGATATCCTTTATTTGAAATAGCATCAATCTCATATCCATCCTCTTTTAATGCCTTTATAGACTTCCAGACAGCTGTTCGACTAAAGGAGAGGCGATTCGCAATCTCTTGTCCAGATAAATATTGTTCACGATTTTCCTCTAATAATTTCAATATCTCTTGTTTTAATCCCATGATATTTCACCTTCCAATAGTTTACATCTTAACACCCAATATTTTTATTGTCAACTACTTCGAAAATCAAAGTTAACGTTTGATATAAAAAAACAAGTAGAAATTCTACCTGTTTGACATTTTTTCATTCAACATCTATTCATTTTATAGCGTGCTATAGATGAAGGATGAATAGGATGGATTGGATCATTAATGAATAACAAGAATTCAATGACTTTTCGCTTCCTGATATCCAGTCCATTTAACGATTCATCTCAAATGGACAGTTGATTTTCACGATAGAGACTCGAAAGGGGGCTTTTTCTAATCATTTATTTCTAAAGATTTTTACGTAAATTCTCCTTGATAGATGAACGAACTGATGAAACATAAGCCATTAGAGCTCGATGCTCCAGCTTAATAAGTTCATTTTAATAACAAAATTCGCCAAGAATGTTTTTATCATTCACGATAAAAA